>NZ_QTZH01000077.1:0-9079 GCF_003462585.1 Ruminococcus sp. OM04-4AA
ACAACATGGTTATGGGATTTTATACATTTTTTTATAATTGAATTTTAGACCTCTTGCGAATAGAAAATGGTGCTTAATTATTATATAATTTTACCAACAAAACACAACAAGGAGGAATGAAATAATGTTAAAAGTTGGAATGTTTACATCGGGATATCAGAGGAATCCGTTGGAGCATTGTTTTATGGATGCTAAAGAGTACGGTTATGATTATATCGAGCTTTGGGGTGGGCGTCCACATGCATATGCACCGGATCTGAAAGCGGGAGATATTAATGAAGTTCGCCGATTAATTGAAAAGTATGAAATGCCGGTGCTTGGTTACACACCGGAGCATAATGCTATCCTTACAATTATATGATTGGTTCAGAGGCTCAGAGAAGAGATGCTGTTGATTATCTGAAACTGTCTCTTGAAATGGCAAAAGAGATGGGTGCGGAATTTGTACTTACAAGTCCTGCAAACGGCGGATATCTTGCTACATATGATCAGTTGTGGAGCAGATTAGAAAAAAATATTCAAGAGTTGGGAGATTATGCAGCAAAACTAGAAATCAAGCTAGTAGTTGAAGCTTTAACACCGTATGAATCTAATTTCTTTACAAGAGCAAATGATTTGGTGGAGCTATTTAGAAGAGTGGATAATCCATATGTAGTCGGCATGTGTGATATTGTTCCACCATTTGTACAGCATGAAAGTATTATGGCATATTTTGATAAACTCGGAAATAAGATGGATCATATGCATATTATTGATGGAGAAAATGGATCAGACACCCATATGATACCAGGAGAGGGAAATATTCCAATTAAAGAAATGCTATATGAAATGAAACGAATAGGTTATGATAAAACTGCAACACTTGAATTGGTTACAAATTATATTAACGAACCACGTTTTTATGCGAAACGTGCCATTGATAACATGCGTGAGCTAATGGCCGAGGCAGGAATCGTTTAAATGTGAAAGTGAATAAATAAAAAGTAATAGATTATTTAAGAAATTGTGATAGCGAAGATAGATAGCTGTTTACAATATAAAAGCATCGAAGATAATAGGAAATTAAAAAAAGAAAAGTCGTGCACAAGATTTTTCAATTATACTCTGTTTAAAAGGAAAGGAGAGTTTTTATGTCTGAAAACAAAAACGAACTTGCTCGTAAACTTGGACTTGGCGCTGTTATTGCACTTGGCGTTGGTACTACAGTAGGCTCTGGTATTTTTTCATCTTTATCTGAGGTAGCAAATGCTGCCGGTAGTAGCTTGTTTCTGGTATTAGCATTCATTATAGGGGGATTGCTTCAGATTCCATCAAACTTTGTATATTCGGAATTAGCATCTGCCTATCCAGAGGATGGTGGACAATATGTTTACTTCCGTGAAGCAGGATCTCGACCACTCGCATTCTTGTGTGGATGGATCAGCTTTTGGGCAACTGACCCACCGTCAATTTCAATCATGGCTTTAGCAATTGTGAATTATCTTGCATTTTTTGTTCCGATTCATGGTTTTGTATTAAAGCTGGTTGCTGTAGTATTTGTATTAATTTTCATGGGAGTACACATACGTTCGGTAGAAGGCGGTGGAAAATTCCAGACAATTATTACAGCTCTTAAAATTTTACCATTTGCATTGGTTATTGGTATTGGTTTATTCAATCTTCAGGGGGATATTTTATTATCTTCTGCACCTTTGGAAGGATATGCAAAAACTGGAATTGCTGCGCTAATCGCAGGTGTAGCTTCAACAACATGGTCATATGATGGTATGGGAGCTGCTTGTTATATGTCAGGCGAAATTAAAAATCCGAAAAAGAATATGCCTTTGGGTCTTATTCTTACAGCAGTTATTGTACTAGCTCTTTATGCAGGATTAACATTTGTAGCTTCTGGAATTCTTTCTATTGATGAAATGGCTACATCTGATGCTCCAATCGCATTGTTGGCATCTAAGCTTCCAGGAATTGGACAGTATGCAGGTACAATTGTTGCAATTATGGCAATTATTGTTGTAATTGGTTCATTATCATCTTGTATTATGTTCCAGCCACGTATCGAGTATGCTATGGCGAAAGATAATTTATTCTTTAAATCTTTTGCAAAAGTTCATCCAAAATACGAAACTCCTTATTTTTCAATTATCGTACAGTGTGCGGTTGCAATCGTATTAATTTTTGCTTCAAACTTGTCAGCATTGCTAGGATACTTTACAATGGTAGCATTATTAAAGAATGTGCTTACATTCGGTACAATCTTTGTGCTTCGAAAAAAAGGCAAAGAACATGGATACGATCCATCTTATAAATGCCCAGGTGGTCCAATTATGCCTCTTATTGCAATTATTATGACAGGTACACTTATCTGGGGTCAGCTTACATATGCGCCAATGCAGAGCTTAATTTGTGCGTTTGTGGCAGTAGTTACAGGACTTCCAGTATTCTATTATTGGGATAGAAAAAATAAAAGAGAAAGTGCATAAGCATTAGCTTAATATGTTGAGAAGGTGAGAACTGTATGGAGAAAATAAAAAAAATTCGTCCGCAAGATATGGCGATGGAGCAGATTCAATGGTATATACAAGAAAACCAACTAAAACCACATACACAGCTTCCGAGCGAACGGGAGTTGTGTACAATGTGGCAAATGAATCGTTCCACTCTCCATACAGCTATTCAACAACTAATTGAAGAAAGAAAACTATATAGTGTAAAAGGCTCTGGAACCTTTGTGGCACCTCCGAGATTAGTTAGGGATATAAAGGGAATTCAGTCTACTTCGGAAGCAATGAGAAAAACAGGGTACTTTCTTTGGACAGAAGTATTAATCTCTAGAATTGAGACGTGTGATGAATATATTGCAAGAAAACTTCAGATAAAAGAGGGAGATAAAGTATTTCATTTATATCGCTTGCGGATTAGAAACAATGTTCCTTTGATGATTGAGAATAGTTACATTAATTACGAACAGTGTGAAGGTTTGGAAGCTCACAATTTTGCAGAAGAATCTTTATATAAAGTTCTAGGGGATTTAGGCATATTGTTGACTAAAGGGACGGAGAAAGTAGGAATTACATTTGCCACAGAAGAAGAAGCTAAATTGTTGAAGGTAGAAGAAGGACAATACTTGTACTATCAGTCAGGTGTTGTAAACGACGATAGAGGAGTAGGTATTGAGTTTTTTAGGATTATGGCGAGACCAGATCAGGTACAATATACGAATGTTCTAACAAGGCGAGACACCAGATAAAAAAGGAGTGATATCGTATGAGATTAGCGGCGGTTGGAAGTAACTGTATTGATTATTATAACAATATAGATGGTGGAAAAGCATTTCCGGGGGGAGGCCCGGTAAATATGGCAGTTTATACACTCCGTTTAGGAGGAGAGGCTGCATATATTGGACCAGTAGGTGATGACGTCTACGGACAGATTATGATAGAAACTATCAAAGCGAAAGGCGTTGACACTTCGCATTTGCGTGTAGAAAAAGGAAAGACAGCCGTTACCCAGGTTGAATTGATAGATGGCGAAAGAGTATTTGGAGATTACGACGAAGGCGTATTGGAAAAATATAAATTAACAGATGAAGATATTGATTATATCAAAAATTTTGATGTTGTAATTTGTGATGTTTGGGGCAAAGTAGAAGGACAGTTTAAAGAGTTGAAGGAAAAAGGAATTGTTACTGCCTTTGATTGTGCGACAAGCCAGATTCAGAGGAAAGTGTAAAAGCGATACCATATACAGATTATCTCTTTTATTCTGTGGATACAGGAGATACTAAAGAGGTAAGAGAACAAATGGAAAGAATTCAAAAACAGGGACCTAAGCTTGTCATTTGTATGATGGGAGAAGAAGGCAGTTTGTGTTATGATGGTGAAAGATATCATCGTTTTGGAATCGTTCCTTGTGATCACCTTGTAGATAGTATGGGAGCTGGAGATAGTTATATTGCTGGATTTTTAACAGGAATTGTAGATGGACTTTCCATAGAAGGAGCAATGGAAAAAGGTGCAGCAAATGCAACAGAAACATTAAAGTATTTTGGAGCATGGTAACTAAAAAATAAGGAGCCGAAATATGAAAACTGCCTGTAAAAAAATGATCACTCAGCAAGTGAGTGAGATTTTAAGAATAGAAATAGAAGATGGCGATTTATATCCTGGTACAAAAATACCTACAGATACAGAATTGGCTGAAATGTTTGGTGTTCAGAAGCAAATTGTGAGAACAGCCATAGAAGTCTTGGTCAAAGAAGGATTGTTGAAATATATTTCTGATAAAGAAATATATGTTTTAGGACATAAAATCGAACGAGACATGGAAAAATTAGAAGGTTTTACACAAACAATGTTAGATAGGAATATGAAACCATCTTTTAGAATTGTGTCCAAGTATCTAAGAATGGCAGGAAATTTGTATGGAAATATGTTCGGCATTAAACCAGAAGATCCTATTTTTTATATTAAGCGCATGTGTTATGCTGACGGAGATTCGGTTTCTTTAGAGGAATTATATATACCGCATTATTTAATTCCCAAAATGGAGGGGATTGATTTATCGGTGTTTTCTGTGTATGAAGTATATGAGATGTATGGGATTCATTTAGCGGAAGCAGAGCAGACATTGGATTTGGTTCGTCCTAGTTTGAATGATGCAAAACTGTTGGGAATAGATGCAGGAACACCCATGATGTTGTTTCAAAGTCTTACGTATGATACGGATGGAAGGGCAATCGAATTCAATCGCAATTATGTGCGTGGTGATAAATGTAACTTTAATGTACAGTTTTCAGATAAAAGGTAAAATTAAAATAATGGGATTATTTACAGGAAATTTTTATTCCAAAAATTTAAGAATGACAACACAGATTAATGTTATTTTCCCGGATGTTTCTAATGATGTAACACCTCTTTATGAGGGAACACCGAAGGTTCTTTATTTACTTCATGGACTGTCAGGAAATAGTGATGAATGGACGCGATTTTCTAAAATTGAATATTATGCAAAAAAATATAATTTCATAATAATTATGCCTGAAGTTCAACGTAGTTTTTACACAACAGGAAAAGTTGGAATTGATTATTTCCATTATGTTGCAGATGAACTTCCAGCTATTTGTGGGAAATGGTTTCATTTGGATCAAAGACGAGAAAATACATTTATAGCTGGAGAGAGTATGGGTGGATATGGTGCAGTGAAGATTGCATTGAATAGACCAGAGAAGTATGAAGCTGTGGCAAGTTTATCAGGAGTACTCGATTATGTAGGATTTACGGAGATGGTACTTGCCGGAAATTGGGAAGATATGTCGCCACAAGAAATACAGAGTTTTCATGGAGAAGCAGGAAAACCAGAAGAGTGGGAAAATCCACTGTTTTTGGTAGAGAAACTTGCTAAAGACGAAAATCGTCCAAGGTTAATTCAATTTTGTGGTACAGAAGACTTCTTATATGAAAATAATCAGAAATTTAGAAAAGTCGCTGAAAGTAATGGTTATGGTCATGTTTATATGGAAGGACCAGGGGATCATGAGTGGCCTTATTGGGATAAAATGATTCAACGTGCTATACAATTTTTCTTAAATTTAGATTTGCAGACAACGAAATTGTATTAAAAAAAAGTAGTGAAAGGGGATATCAACTATGAAATATGAAGCAAAAGCGTGGAAAGAAACAGAAGGAGCTTGTTTGCGTAATTTTAACGAGCAAGCACAGATTGATAGTGTGAATGGAGCACTTGCTCTTCGTCCGCAGATTGAAAAAATTATTGATCAAATCTGGGAAGAAGGATTTGATGGAATCTATTTTATTGGTATTGGAGGTACTTATGCTTCCAGTATGCAGGTGGAAGTATATATGCGTGGCCGTTCAAAGCTTCCAGTATTTGTTGAAAATGCAGCTGAGTTTTTGACTACAGGAAACAAAAAATTTACAAATAAATCTGTAGTAATTATATCTTCAGTATCTGGAAATACAAAAGAAATGGTTGAATTAGTGGACAGAGTACATGAAAAAGGTGCAAAAGTATTTTCATTCATCGATAATCCAGGTACTACTCTCACACAGCCTGACAAGCAAGATTATCTGATTGTTTATCCAATGAATGAGCAGTTGAAATTTTATATGGTTGCAAATTACTTGATGTATAAAAATGGTGAATTTGATGATTATGACCGTTATAATAAAGAGATGGAAGCTAATCTTGCGGATGTATTAGCTCAGGTTGAGAAAGATTCCGATGAGTGGGCATATGAGTATGCAAAAAATAAGGTGGCATTTTGGAAAGAACATAAAGATCTTCCTCATTACTTTATTGGATCAGGAAATCAGTATGGGGCAACATATTCCTATGCTATGTGCTATTGGGAGGAGCAGATGTGGATCCGTACAAAATCTATTAGCTGTCAAGAATTTTTCCACGGAATGCAGGAGATTATCGTTGAAGATACACCAGTTACTCTGTTTATGGGAGAGGATGAACAACGACCATTAGCTGAGCGTGTTGCAAAATTTCTTCCACGTGTAAATGCAAACTATACTATTATTGATACAAAAGAACATGAATTAAAAGGAATTAGTCCAGAATTTAGAGGAACAATTTCTCATTTGGTAATGCATGGTGTTAATAATCGTGTAGATGCATATATGGAGCTGTTTTTAAGACATCCACTTTCTATTCGTAGATATTATCGTCAGTTTGATTATTAAGAATTAGATTTTTAAAAGATATTGGTAGAATGAGTGCTGTTACACGAAGTAATTGTACAGAGACTCTTTGCTATGTAAATAGTCAGGTGAAAAGGTTAATTGAACTATTTCACCTGACTATTTTTAGAAATATAAAATCTGGCGGGGCGAAACTCAGGTCATTGCTCAGTAACCACGAAATAAATGAAGATGATTAATCGGAATGGTGATAAGCTGCGACAGCCCCTTTACATTTTGATGTCCACTCTTCAATGAATTATCATACGAATATATCTTCAATACTTTATAATTCAAGAGTAATAATAAGGCTATTGGCATGTACTTTTGCAACAATATTTCCGCCAAGAATGGCAACAAGTGTTTTTACTACCGCAAGTCCCAATCCTGTACTTCCATTATGTCTTGATTTATCGCCTGTATAAAAACGGTCAAAAAGTCGATTGCAATCAATTTCTGAACTGTCACTCATTGGATTTTCAATGGTAAATATAATATTATTATTTTCTTTCTCCATAAGTGTTATTTTTATCATTCCAACAGAATACTTAATTGCATTTGTCAACAGATTTTGTAAAATTCGTTCTACCATATTTTTATCAGAATATACGTATATTGAATAATCTGGGAGATTTATTTCGGGTAAAATATTCTCCTTTTCTAATGCAACGGCATTTTCCGTAATTAAATTTATTAACATATTAGATATATTAAACTTTTCTTTTTCTGGAACTGTCTGCTGTTCCTCCAAAATAGAAAGGTCATAGAATGTTTCTACCAATTCTTTCATTTTTTCGGCTTTGCTAAAAATCACTTTTACACGCTGTGCTTGACTGGATTCCCAATTTTCTTTTTGCAATAATTGTAAATGACCAAGAATGACTGTAAGAGGTGTACGCAAATCATGTGATATATTAGCAACAGATTCTTTTAAATACTCTTCATTGCGTAATACGCCTGCAACAGCCTGTCGTTGTCTGATATTATATTGATTCAATATACCAGCCAGTCTTTCTAAATCTTTATCAATCAACGAAATGTCTAACATCTGCTGTGAATTTCCAGAATTCAATTCATTAACTTGATCCGCAAGATTACGGATTTGTTTTTTTAATTGAATATATCGAAATAGCAGTATTACTAAAAATATTGTTATGATAATTAAAATCCATTCTATGTTAGACATTTTCTCCACCTATTTAAAATCACATTTACAAAATTTTATCCACGAAAGCAATACCAATATACCAGACCATATACATCCTACTAAAATAGCTATCGGTTGAAAAAAGGTTTTCATGCTGACAACGATTCTGATTTGATAAGTAGGTAAAAAACCGACTGGTAATCTCAACATCATTCCATAGCCAAGATATAAGCTAAGACCAAAAATAATAATTGCTGTAACCGAAGTTGCTTTTACAGCATCCTGTAAATAGCAACAAATAAGTATTGCAATTAGAAATATCGCACTATTAAGCAGACAAGAATAAATGATTGCTTTTATAATATTGTAAAAAAACATTCCCACGTCTGCAACACCAAAGCGTCCAAATTCCCTTATGCACCCTGAAACTGGATAGACAAGAGCCATAAGATTAAAAGCAATTAAATACGATATTATTTTACTTGTAAAAATTTGTTTTCTGGAATGTCCAGCACTGACCTCTAAGTTTATTGTTCTCTTAGAAAATTCCTGTCCTAAAATCAATGCAAGTATAGCCGACATGATGATAAGAAGAAACGTAGAATCATACACCATTCCATTAAAAATATCAGCAAGAGAAGAAACAATTTCTTCTGTCGGTCCCATGACCTCTGTAACATAAGTATCTGCTGTAAAAAATCCTAAAATAAATATTCCAATCATACCACACCAGTAAATAGAATTATGTAACAACTGATATTTTTCCAGTTTTAATAATTTATCCATAAAAAACACCTCCGGTTATTTCAAGTCTGTATGTAAAAAAGCACTACCTGCAATGAAATATAAAATAAAATTCCATAAAAAATCTACAAACAAGCAAAAGTTTGTCGAATAGACCTTTTGCAATGAAATTAACCTAAGTTGTCCCATTGGTATTATTCTGCTGATTATTTGTGCAGATTCACTGTTCAGTAAAAAAATCATAACAAAAAATAAAACCATTGAAACTGTCAGTGTTTTCCCCATATCACGAAAAATAAAAGCAAAAAACATCGGTAATGCACACAGTGTTATCATGGCAAACAGAGTTAGTAAAACCATAGTATATGTGCTATCATTCCAAAAAAGTTTTTCTCCAATATAAAATTGACTAATAATTCCATGTACAAATAATGGAAATACCAGAATGATAATACAACCTATTTGAGATACAATTAACTTTACT
>NZ_QTZH01000078.1:0-8749 GCF_003462585.1 Ruminococcus sp. OM04-4AA
ATGTTATTAATTTTCATTGCAAGTTAATTATAACAGAAAGAAAGACCTTGAGTTCATTATAAACTCTTGGTCTTTCTTTTTGGGGGGACTATTCTTTTTTCACAGCCCCTTTTTTAGTTGCCAAGCATATGAGAAAACAGTCCACTGGCCTGTTTTTGAGTGTTTGAGTCAAAAAATGTTAACACTAAGAAAATAAAGTGTCACTTTGTGTTAAAATTTTGATAAAAGCTTCTTTTAGTGTCGGGAATCTTTTGAAGAAAAGACATAGAGAGATTCCCAGAATATAATTGTGCCATAAGGTGAGCAGGAGGAGGTGTTGATATGGCACACAGGAGTTCAAAAGAACAGGTTTACGAATATCTGGAGCAGATCACAAAGGAATTTGACTTTGAACATCTTACGCGTTATACAACATTGGACATCTGTAATAAATTGAATATGTCGCGTTCTCTTGTTTCCTTATATTTAAATGAGCTGGTAAAGGAAGATACCGTAATCAAGATAAGCTCCAGACCCGTATATTACTTGAACCGTGCAGGATTGGAACGTAAGTTCCATATGCAGCTTGCCCAGAATGAGTATCTGGGTATCCAGGAACTTTCGGGTGAGATTAAGAGTAATATTCCAGAAGAGAAGGACTTTGAAAGAGCGATCGGCCATGAAGGCAGCCTAAATTACTGTATCTCGCAGATAAAGTCCGCGCTTGTATATCCAGGAGGTCTTCCAATCTTATTAAAAGGTGAGCCGGGAAGTGGAAAGACTTATCTGATGAGATTGATCCAGGAATATTGTGTGAATAACAGATTGTTAAGTGATTCTAGAAAAAGTCGGAGAATAAAGCTGAATCAGATCAGTGATGGAGAACAATATGAGAAGCTAGAGCAGCTATTATCAGAACTGGAAGACGGCATTCTGTATCTGGAGGATATATCTGCATGTAATGCCAGAGTCCAGGAACGTCTGGCAGAGTATATTGCCAACGGGGCAAAGAAGAAGGGGCGGAGCGTAAAAAAAGAAAATGTCCGTCTGGTCATGAGTGCCGACGAGAAGATGTTCTCACAGATTTCCAGAAAATTACTGGTGAATGTACCTGTGATCTGTGAAATCCCTTCGTGGATTGAGAGAAATGAAGATGAGAGGAAAGCATTTGTCGTGAAGTTCTTTAAGGAGGAACAGGAACAACTCGGCAGAACCTTATATCTTTCAGAAAAATTGATACACAAGCTTATGAATTATCAGTTTGAACATAATATTGCCGAACTTAAGCAGTGTGTTACTATGGTCTGCGCAAATGCATACGCGCAGGATTCATCAGAAGAATCGTTGGAAATCTATCTTTACAACCTGCCGGCAAAGCTGCAAGGAAGCATAAGTATGAAAGAACAGGATGCCACTCTGGTCAGATTAGATGTGATCCAGTCAGATCCTGCGGCAGATAAGATACTGGAGCTGTGGAAGAATCTTCTGGATAACTATAGATATTCTGCCGGCGCAGGGGAAAGCTTTGCGACATTTTTGGAACTAGGGAAAAAGACACTAAAGTATTATTATGATATATTGATCTTTCAGGAATTATTTTTTGATGAGAGACTAAGGCCTTTGGAGAAGATCGTCGTTGAAATGATCGCAAGTATTAGAAGCTCCTACAATGTTAATTTCCCAGTAAATTGTGCTTATGTAATCGCAAGAATGATGGTTGCACAGCAGAATCATAATTCAAGGATACAGATCTGGGAGAGGGAGCACCGCGAGGAGATCCAGAAGATTTATAATCTGTTGGTCGATAATATGCCGAATATTAATTGTCTTACAGAGCTTCTCGATAAACAGATTCAGTCTAATACAAACATACAGCTTTCTTATATGAACAGAGTGTTTATCATGATGAACATTTATTCTTATAATCACAAATTGAAGCTGATAGATACAGCAGGTGTTGTGCTGTGCCATGGTTATAGGACCGCAAGTTCTATTGTAGATACAGTTAATACGATCTTACAAGTACAGGTATTTGAAGCGATCGATATGCCGCTTGACAGTTCCATCCATGATGTCATCCAGAAATTATCTGTGTTCATTGAAAAAAATAGTTATTTTAAAAATATGATCCTGATGGTAGATACAGGGTCATTGGAAGGCTTGGGAGAGATTATTGACGGTTCTATGAATCTTGGAATCATCAATAATGTTTCCACGATCCTGGCATTGCATATAGGTGAAAAGATGCTGGCAGGAGAGAAGATGCGGGATATCCTGGAGACGGTATGCAGGGAGAATCAATGCAGGTATAGTATCATCAGCCGCACAAAGAGAGAGAAGGCAATTGTATTCGCAAGTGACGCGGGAAGAAATATTGCAGAGAAGCTGACCCGGCTGTTTAAGGACAGTCTTCCTAAGCCGATACCGCTTGAGATGATAGCATATGATTATGACGCGTTATTCAAAAATGGCAGCAAGGATGTCATTTTTGAAAAATACGATGTACTGCTTCTGGTTAAGACGCTGAGTCTTAGGATTCCAGGTGTCAAGTCGGTTACACTGGAAGAGATCATGAATTTTAACAACATTAATGTAGTGGATGAGGTTCTGTCTTATTATCTGGAGGAAGGAGAGATCGAGTACTTTAATCAGAAGCTGCTGAAAAACTTTTCACTGCAGTCAGTTCTTGAGAATCTAACGATCTTAAATGCTCAGAAGCTATTAGATTATGTAAGTGATGCAACAACCCTTCTGCAGCAGATGCTGAAGAGAAGATTCCTGAGCAAGACAGTGATAGGGATCAATATGCACATCTGCTTTCTGATCGAACGCCTTGTTACAAAAACGCCGATTGAGAATTATGAGAATCTGGATGCGTTTGAGGCAGAACAGCAAGAATTTATCAATATCGTAAATGAAAGTTTCCACACACTGGTAAGCCACTATAATGTAGAACTGCCGGTCAGTGAGATCGCGTATCTGCATGAATACATCAAGAATGATGTAAAAGTGGAGGGAAACGAGAATCAATTTTGATTACAACTTTATCTGGCAAAGTAAGGCCGAGATCATGAAGACTTTGTCAGATAAAGATGTAAATATAGGAAAGGAGCTTTTATGCAAAGACTAGTATTAGCATCCCATGGTTATCTTGCCGAGGGAATGAAGAATAGTGCACAGATCATCGTGGGGAAGTCCGCGAAGATATATACTATATGTGCATATGTCAAAGAAGGAATAACACTAGAAAGCCAGATTAACGAACTATTCGACAGTTTCCCGGAGGATGATGAGATGATAGTAGTTACAGATATATTTGGCGGAAGTGTGAATAACGAGTTTATGCAGCGATTACAGAATAGAAGATTCTGGCTTGTCTCAGGGATGAATCTGCCGTTAGTGATCCAATTGGCAATGGCAGAAGATGGCGGCTGTATATCCGAAAGTATTAAAGAAGCGCTGGAGACTGGAAGAGAGATGATCTGTTTCTGTAATCCTATGGTAGAAGTTGCTTCTAAAGAACAGGAGGAGTTTTGATACAAATATGAATAGGGATCAATTATACGCGATGAATATCCATTATCGCTATTATGATCTGGAATATTTCTTCCGGGCTTGTCAGAAGATGAACCTTAAGCATGCAGAATTGTGGCTCTGTCCACAGCATTTTTACATAAATAGCATGTGGTCTGAGAGCCCTGAGAAATTGAAAGGTCTGATGAAGCGGTCTGGCGTACAGATATCTTGTATCTGTCCAGAACAGAATAATCCGAAACCGAATAATATAGCTGCAAGATCTGAGCTTTTGATCGAGAATACAAGAAAATATTTTCAGAATGTGATCATACTTGCCTCAGAGTTGGGCTGTGACAAGATACTTGTAACACCGGGGTGGAACTACCATGATGAAGAAGTAGATGAAGCAAGGAAAAGATCAATCAGAATGCTGCAGAGCTTATGTGATATCGCAGATCCATATGGAATAAGCCTTGCAATGGAAAGTATCTGGGATCACTCTTCAGATATTGCTAATACAAAGGAAAAGGTTAAGCTTATCAAGGATGGTGTAGATCGCGAAAACTTTAAGCTGACAGTGGACCTTGGAGCATTAGGAGCAGTGTCAGAGTCTATAGAAGAATGGTTTGCACTCTTTGGAGAGGATATTATACATTGTCACTTTACGGATGGTAAGCCGGCAGGCTGTCCGACCGGACATATGCCGTGGGGACTGGGAGAGCGGAATATGCTTGAAGTTCTTAAGGCATTTGAGGCAAATGAGTATAGGGGCGGATTTTCTATGGAATATGTGGATGCAAGAAGCTTTAGGAATCCCGAAAAGTGGGACAGGCAGACAGTAGAACAGTTTGAATCCTGTCTGGAGAGAATGTAGGAGGTAATAGTAGATGATTAAGATATGTAGGATCGATCATAGATTGCTGCATGGACAGGTAGCTTTCGTATGGTGCCGTTCACTGAATGCGGATGCGATTTTGATCGTATCTGATGCGGTGGCAAAAGATGAGATGCGCATGGCGACGATGAGACTGGCAAAGCCTGCAGGTGTAAAGCTGGTGATCAAGAGTGTCGAAGATTCTATTAAAGTGATTAACAGCGGAGTCACAGATAAGTATAAGCTTATGGTGGTGGTAGAAAATGTACAGGATGCCTATGATCTTGTGAAGGCTTGTGAGAGGATCAAGAGTGTGAATCTTGGAGGAAGCAAGATTGAAGAAAACCGAAGAAAGCTGGATACGGCGTTCTATGTGGACGACAATGACTGCAGATTGTTGGGAGAGCTTTTAGATCATGGAATTGAACTTGAGATTCGTCAGGTGCCAGAAGAGAAGAAAAAGATTGTTACGAAAGACATGTTGAGTTAATTGAGGAGGAAATATATATGCTACAGGCAATATTGATCGGACTTATTGTGTTTATTGGAAAAGCAGATTATTTTATCGGAACAGCAATGTTTGGAAGGCCGCTTGTACTGGGTGCTCTGGTGGGAATTGTACTAGGGGATATACCAACAGGCGTTATGATAGGATTCCAACTGGAACTTATATTTATGGGGATGCAGGCGATCGGAGCTTCTATTCCGCCAGATATGATCGTAGGTTCTGTCCTTGGCACAGCATTTGCGATTACGACGGGAAAAGGTATGGAGACCGCAATTACGATCGCTATGCCGGCGGCAATCTTGTCAGCGTTTGTTGTCAATCTGTTCTATGGCGTCATTACGCCGATCATGGCAAAGGCGGCGGACCGCTTTGCCGAGGAAGGTAAGTATATGAAGATTGAAGGTGTATTTTTAAGTAATGGATTCTTGTTTGACCTGACGTTCGCAGTGATTGCCTTTGGTGCATTTCTCTTTGGCGGAGATTCAGTTACGGCAGTGGTTAACGCAATTCCAGGATGGCTGACGACAGGTATCGGTATCGCAGCAGGCATTCTGCCGGCACTTGGTTTTGCGCAGCTTATCAATATGATCATGAACAAGAAGGTTGCGGTATTCTTCCTGTTAGGATTCTTGTTAAGCGCATATATGGGAATATCTACGGTTGGTATTGTATGCTTCTCAGTTGTTATAGTGGGAATCTTACTGATCGTGAAGGATTTTGTACCGAATCAACCAGCATTACAGGGAGGAATGGATGATGACAATGAATTCTAGAAAAACATTAGAGAAAAAGCAGTTAAAGAGTCTCTTCTGGAGATCATTTACCACATCACATGCATGGCATTATGAGAGACAGCAGCATATGGCATTTGAGTTTGCTATGATACCGGTCATCAACAAATTATATGACAAAGAAGAGGACAGGATAGATGCATATAAGAGACATATGGAATTCTACAACTGTCAGACGGCTATGCAGCCTTTTATCTGTGGAGTGGCAGCGGCGATGGAAGAAGAGAATGCCAATAATGAGGAGTTCGATACCTCTTCCATCAGCGCCATGAAGGTAGCTCTTATGGGACCTCTTGCAGGTATTGGTGATTCTCTGATCGGAGGAACACTGCGTGTGATCGCGACTGGTATTGTAGCAGGTCTGTGCATGAGCGGAAGTCTGTTAGGACCGATACTCTTCCTTCTGATCTACAATATCCCGACGATCTTACTTCGTTACTTCGGAGTGAAGTTCGGCTATGGGCTTGGTAATACTTTGATTAGTAAGCTGTCAGAGGGAGACCTGATGAAGAAATTGACGATGGCAATGGCAATCGTGGGATTGATGGTAATTGGTGCGATGGTAGCGATGACTGTCGCGGTAACGACACCGATCGCGTTCAATATCAATGATACAGCATTTTCCTTACAGGAGACTCTGGATAGTATCTTCCCGTGCCTGCTTCCGATGGCGGTGACATTGGGACTCTATAAATTGAATAAGAAGCATGTAAGTGTTCTTGTGCAGGTGATCGGTATCATGGTGCTGGGCATTGTGCTTGGGGCGATAGGAATCCTGGGCTAAAGGTACGATAAAAGATAAATAGAAAATACGGAGGAGAGAAATTATGGAATATTGTTTAGATACTGGCGATCTTGAGATGGTCAAAAAGGTGGCAGACTTATACCCAATCAGGTGTTTTAGCATGAACCCGAGTATAGCGGTGAATTGTCTAAGGGGAACAGGAAGAACCTTCCTTCAGAATGCAAAGATGATCCGTGAAGTGATCGGTGAGGACACTCCATTTTATCTGGAGGCAATGGGTGATACTGCAGAAGAGATGATTGAGGATGCGCATAAGATACGCCAAGAGATCAAGGGAAATACAATGATCAAGATCCCGGCGTGTCCACAAGGCTTCAAGGCAATCCGTCTCTTAAAGGAAGAAGACATTCTATGTTCCTGCACTGCGATTTATGATTTTAACCAGGCAATGTTGGCGGCAGAGGCGGGCGCATATTGTGTGGCAGTGTATGTAAGCCGTGTTGATAATTCAGGTGGAGATGGAATTGAGGTAGTAAGAAAGATCAAGGAAGCATTTGTGATGGAAGGGATTGCGTGCAAAGTGTCTGCCGCATCGCTAAAACAGGTAAATTATCTGGAGAAGGCAGCCCTCGCGGGAGCTGACAATGTGACAGTAACCTTGGATCTGCTTGAGAAGATGGCGATACATCCATTGACACAGAAGACGTTAGATACCTTTAAGGCAGACTGGGAAAGCCTGTTTGGAGAAGGAATGCGGGTTGCCAATATGACAGAATGATCTATGGAGTGAGTGACAAGATGAGCAGAAATACAAATTACCGGGCGTGGGGGTCTGTGGGACATTACCTGCAGGGTCCCGGCCTGCTGGAAGAAATTGAGAGTTATACAAGTGGATTCGGTACAAAGCATTTCTATATCATTGATGTATTTTTCTTTGATACATGGACACAGAAGCTGGCAGAGATCTATGAAAACAGTAAAAGTACCTTTCAAAGTGCCGTATTTGAAGGAGAGGTTACCCGAAGTAAGATCAGGGAATTCCAGGAACAGGCAGTGGGAAGTGACATTGATACGGTGATCGCGATAGGCGGAGGGAAGTCCATTGATGTGGCGAAAGTAATCGCGGCGGATCAGGAGTGTTCGCTGGTAGTCTGCCCGACGATCGCGTCTACCGATGCGCCGACCAGTGCAATGTCCATCTTGTATAGTGAAGAGGGAAAGATGAATGAGATCATGCTGCATAAGAAGAATCCGGATCTGGTCTTAGTAGACAGTAAGATGATCGCCAATGCTCCGGTCCGTTTCCTGGTGGCAGGTATCGGTGATGCATTGTCCACGTATTTTGAGGGACTTTCTAATGTTCAGACACAGCATGAGAACTATGTGTGGTGTGACAAGAAGCCATTTGTGAGCACACTCAGCGGACGGGCGGTCGCGAAAGAGTGCTTTGACACCCTGATGGTAGACGGAATCCAGGCGAAGCTGGCATGTGAGAGACATATCCTGGTGCCGGCGCTTGAGAATATTATTGAAAGTAATATTCTTATGAGTGGCCTTGGATTTGAGAATGTCGGCTGCTCTGTGGCACATGCGATTGGGAATGCGATTACGGTTCTTCCAGAAGGAGAACGGATGATGCATGGCGAAAGGGTTGGATTCGGTGTCGTGTGTCAGATGATAGCGGAGCATTATAATCAGGAGATGATAGATCAAGTGCTTAGCTTTTGTGTGGATGTCGGTCTTCCGGTATGCTTTCATGATCTACAGATAGAACCTTCCGAAGGGAATCTACATCTGATAGCAAGGGAATCTCTGGAAGCAGTATCCTGGCAGGCATGCAGCAGAACTTATGGGGAAGAAGATATTGTGCAGATTATGCGGATGGCAGATGCATTAGGCTGTTCTTATCTTTCTAAGAAGTAAAAGAGGAGGATGCCAGACTGGCAGGAGAGTTTGTGAAGCTTGCGAAGTCTCTGGATTCGATGGTGACGATCAAGAAAGCGGACAAAGAAGTCGATGCATCGAGGCTTCTGTCTCTGATGGGATTAGGTGTAAGATGTAACGATGAGGTGATGGTTTGTATAGAGGGCGGTAACGAAGACGCAGCATATGATGATATGAAACAATACTTTGAGGCGAATTTATAAGGGACAGGGGCTGTCGCACTAAAATAGAAATTGAATTGCTCCCCGTCAAGTAGACAATTGAAAAAATATAAATTTTTCCTGGGGCTGTGAAAAAAGAATAGTCCCCCCAAAAAGAAAGACCAAGAGTTTATAATGAACTCAAGGTCTTTCTTTCTGTTATAATTAACTTGCAATGAAAATTAATAACAT
>NZ_QTZH01000079.1:0-8235 GCF_003462585.1 Ruminococcus sp. OM04-4AA
ATCACTCCGCTGATTGACACGGGAGTGAACAGTAACCGATATTTTTTCCGCTGACTCTGTATTATACACGATTCTGTGCACTTCGTCCACTTTTTAACTGGAATAATTCTCAAGAAAACCATACAGTTCTTCAGCTGACTTAAGATAGATTCCATTTTTCAGATCCTGTTGTACTTCATCCGGCAGATTATTTACGGATAGGCTGGTTGTTTCGTAAAGGGTTGTCCCATCTTGCAGATAGACCGCAACATATCCATGCAGCTCTTTCAGATAATAGGCATCATCTGAAACAGACTCTCCTTTTGCTGAACTGCGTCTGATTTGAATAGAATCATTTTTTTCATTTTTTGTCAGTTCTATAGCCTTTTCCTTTTCCAGTAGATTGTGGTAACTAACCTGATAACCTACAATCAAACATCCGGTAATCAGAAATAAAACAGAAAAAAAGCCAATCATGTATTTTTTCATCGCAAATCGCTCCTTTTTTCATACAGTATTGGCTTTTTTATTTTTTTTATTCTTCTACTTTTACGGCTGGAAGCAGATGGAATTTCTTAGAAATTCTCAGGATACGTCCACCCATTGGAAGATCAAGGATATCATCTTCAGAAAGTGTTCCGATCTTCAACATAACAACCGCATAAACAAGTATTGCTACAAACAGTGAAATGCATACCGGAATTACACGACCGCCGATCAGTGTATCAAACAGTCTGAATACGCCGAAAGTTACAATGCCCATCACTGCTGCTGCAGCGAATGGTTTTCCGAAAGTGCTTACAAAATCGATTTTGAAACCGCTGACTTTTCGAATCTTGAGCAGGTTCAAAATACTCATTGCAAGTGCAAATACAATATTTCCACCCACCAGTGCATAGACGTTCATCTTGAATACAGTCATCATCAGTACAAATGCTACCAGATGAATCCCAAGAGCTGCTGCAGCATTCTTTGCGGGACTTGTCATGTAGTTTAATCCATGAAGAATGGAATTCGTTACAGAGGAAAGTCCATACAGTACAACAACGATAGCTCCTGCCATCAACAGATGTGCCGGTGTTGCACTGGAGTCATTGTACAGCAGAACCATAATTGGGGAAGCAAGTACGAAATAACCGATACAACTCGGAATAGCAATTACCATTGTAAGACGTAATGTCTGGTTAATCTTACTGTGAACCTGTTTCTTTGTACCTGCTGTAACAACAGCTGTAAGACTTGGCACAAGAGATGTTCCAAGTGCATTCGCAATTGCCATCGGGACATTGATCAGGGTGTCGTATTTACCGGTGTAAATACCCTGAAGAGCCATGTATTCTTTCTCTACATAGCCTTGTGACTCCATAACATGATTAAAGATTGTAAGGTCGATAATCTGGTTAATATTATATACAGCGGTACTGAATACAACGGGGATTGCTGTTAAAAGTAATGCTTTCAGAAGGAAAGAATAACTTTCAACATTCTGGGTGCGGTCTCTTTTAAGCTGTTTGCGTATCACATTTTTATATATAAAAATGACAAACAAAAGAAATAACAATCCAGATAAAGAGCCGACAACCGTTCCAAGTGTACTTCCGGCAGCACCGTAAGCAGGTCCGAGAAGCTCCTCTCCGGATTTTTCTCCTGCTTTTATTCCGATACCAAAGAGGACACTTGCGCCGACAATACTGATCACGGCATTAAATACCTGCTCAATGATCTGTGAGATAGCTGTTGGAAGCATTGTTCCCATTCCCTGGAAATATCCACGGATAACAGCCATGACTGCAACGATCAGAAGTCCCGGGGCAAGAACCCGCAGTGCGTAAACGCTAAGTGGAGATTTCATTAAATGTGTTGAAATCAGTCCTGCTCCCAAAAAGATTGTCAGCGAGATGAATAATCCAACACCGATTGCAAAAGCAAGGGAACAGATAAATACACGGAATGCATTTCGCCTCTGACGCTTTGCAAGTCGGATCGATACCAGCTTGGATACGGCAGTCGGAAGGCTGAATGATGAAATCATCAGAGCGATTGCATAGACCTGATAGGCATATCCATAAAATCCGTTTCCTTCATCTCCTAAAATATTCGTCAGCGGAATCCTGTAGACTACGCCTATGATTTTTGTAAGTACAGCTGCTGCTGCAAGTATCGAACCCTGGACAATATAATCATCCTTTTTCGTTCGTTTTTTCGTTGTTTGTGCCTCAGTTTCAGACATAACTTCCTCCTAGTGTCCCATTCCTTAAAATCTATTTAATATATGTATCCTATCAGCGGAAAATACCGACTTTTTCCATGATTTCTTTCTGTTTCGCTTCCATGACAACACGTTCTTCATCAACCATGTGATCGTATCCAAATAAGTGAAGCATACTGTGTGCAATCAGGAAAGCATACTCTCTTTTGGGTAAATGTCTATATTCTTCAGCCTGGGATAACACTTTTTCCTTTGAGATAACGATATCACCAAGCATCAATTCTCCGGATTCCGGATTAAAGGCTTCTGCACTTTCTTCATCAATCACGGAAAAATCTCCCGGTTCTTCGTATTCGATCATAGGGAAAGAAAGTACATCTGTTGGGCGGTCAATTCCACGTTGTTCCAGATTCATTTCGTGAATCTGGGCATTCTCAGTCAAAAGAAGATTGATCTCTGCTTCATAAGGACAGTCTGCAAGTTCTAATGCAGCGTCAATAACTAATGCGGCAATCTCTTCTGTATCAAAGTCTAACTTTATATTCCCCTCTTCTTCGATAAAAAGACTCATCCTTTTTTCCTCCTGTTTTCTCTCGGTCTGGACGATTTCTTCTCATAGTCCTCATATGCTTTTACAATTTTCTGAACTAATGGATGTCTTACAACATCTTTGCTTGTCAGCGTACAGATGTTGATCCCTTCCAGATCTTTTACAACCTTTACAGCAACATCAAGTCCGGATATTGTTCCGGACGGAAGATCTTTCTGTGTAGAATCACCTGTAATGACAACTTTGGATCCAAAACCAATTCTTGTTAAGAACATCTTCATCTGGGCCGGCGTTGTATTCTGTGCTTCATCAAGGATAATGAACGCATTATCTAAAGTACGCCCGCGCATATATGCCAGAGGAGCAACCTCAATCAATCCTTTTTCAGAATTCTTAAGAAAACTGTCAGCTCCCATGATCTGATAAAGCGCGTCATATAAAGGTCTTAAATACGGATCAATCTTGCTTTGCAGGTCTCCCGGAAGAAATCCAAGCTTCTCTCCGGCTTCAATTGCCGGGCGCGTCAGGATGATTCTGCTTACTTCTTCGCGTTTGAATGCTGTGATTGCCATTGCCATCGCAAGATAGGTCTTTCCTGTTCCGGCAGGTCCGAGACCGAAAGTGATCATTCCATTACGAATTGCATCAACATATTTTTTCTGACCTAATGTTTTAGGTTTGATTGGTTTTCCCTGTAGTGTATGACAGATCAGATCTTTATCAATAGAAACAAGGGCTTCTTCCTGATCTTCAAATACGAGCGAGATTGCATAGTCTACATTCTGTTCCGTAATCGTATTTCCTCGTTTAGCAAGTTCCACAAGCTGTGTAAGTACACGCTGGGCTTTCTGTGCAGCAATTGTATCTCCTACAATCTTAGTTGCACCGTCACGTGAAATCAATGTGACATGAAAAGTTCTTTCTATTTTCTTTATATAAGTATCAAACTGGCCAAATACATTCATCTCGTATTCAGCCGGAATATCAATGATCAGTTCCGACAGACTCATCCGGTTCGTTCCTTTCTAAAGTTATTCTTTCGGTCTCTGTTTCCTCTTCAATCTGCTGATTCAGATAGAGCGTACCTGAAGCCGTTGCCTTTTCGGCAGATATATATATCTTAACATTTTTTTCATTAATTTGAATACCCTTTTCCTCTAAATCTTTACAAAAATAGCGAAATCGACTGCTTAAAATTGTCTGCATCTCTTTTTTTGTATATTTTATTTTCTTGAAGCTGTATTTTTTTATTGTTTCATGCCCATAAAAAATCGGAAGTGAAAAATTTTCTCCCAGTTTTAACTGATGTGCTATACACAATTTTTCAGAAGTAGCGGACATTTTTGGCTTCCATGTTTCTAACCGGACAGAGCCGATTTGAATAAATCCGGACTTTTTTGCTTCTTTTGTATATACTTTTTTATTATGATAACAGGAAATTATATCCAGATAAGAAGTCTGTGTATCAGCGAAAATATCTGCATCGGCATGCGTATATTGATATCCGGTAATTTCACCACTGTCATCCAGGATGTCAATCCGTCCAGATACAAGTAAAGTTCCTTTCGTTACAGAATCTCCGATATGTACCTGGGGAATGCCGGTGCGTGTAATTAAATTTGTAATGATTCCATCAGTAGAAGCAATAAGATCAACAGGTAAAGAATCTGTCTGAGTAGATGAGATGATAGGAAGCGCATCTTCATTTTCTTTTATCTGTATTTTTAACCGGCTGCCATCAAGAGAAGCAGATACCCAAACGATATCATTATATTCCTTTCGAAGGGCTTTGACAATCCCCTGACAATCTACATTTTTCTTTTGCATTCCAGGATAAATCCCCTCTTCTTTCAGAAACGTTGTCAAGGTCGTGTCGGTCCATCTTTTATTTCCCTGAAAATGAATATCCCATAGAAATTGCGAGTAACAATCGATTAGAAAAATGCATAGGAAGATGCTGATAAAGAATAGTTTTCTTTTTCGGTAGCGATAAAGAAAAAAAGGAAAGCCATACCGTTTTTTTAGTATGACTTTTGTATGTGTTTTTCTGACATAAGGACGAATCTTTCGAAAATCAGATAAACTCAAGTATAATTCATAATTTGTTCCGATTCGGGTCAATCCCCAGAATCGGATGCGGTGATAACAGCAGAGATTCAGAAATCGTTCTGGGGAGTATCCTTTGATCTGAATCTTCACATAACCGGACAAGTAGCGGATCAGGCAATGAATCACCCCGGATTCCTCCCCTCGGTAAATTCTAAAGATGATAATGCTCCAGTTACTTTCATCTCATCATTTGTGTAGTATTGAATCCGGAGTCGTTTTCCCTGGATCCGGATCTGTCCTGCCCGCGTCTGCACACGGATCAGTGTATCTGTGTATTCAATAATGCCACGATAATTTTCAATGCATAATTCATTTCGTCCTAAAATGGTTATAACAGAAGCATTCTGAATCACATCTTTTGGGAGATCCATTGCGGATACCATCTTTTCTTTGATCTGCTCTCGGTTCATTGAAGTTTTTTATATAAAAATCCTTTGTCATCAGTATATGAATATATTACGATGTCCTATACCAGTTGTTTTCTGTGACAGATCTCTATTTATGATAAGGTTCACCGTTGATGATCCGATAACTTCTGTATATCTGCTCTAACAGAATGACCCGCATCAACTGGTGTGGAAAGGTCATCTTGGAAAAGCTTAATGCATAGTCCGATCTTGCGAGCACTTCTTTGCCCAAACCAATGGATCCGCCAATGATAAATGTGATATGGCTTGTCCCCTGAATTCCAAGTTGATTGATTTTTGCAGAAAGTTCCTCGGAACTAAGAAGCTTTCCGTTAATCTCAAGAGTGATCACATAGGTATCCTCTTTTACATATTTCATAATGCGTTCAGCTTCTTTATCGCGAATTGTATTTTCCACGACATCACTTGCATGGTCAGGTGTCTTTTCATCAGCTACTTCTATAATCTCCAGTTTGCAATATCGGCTTAATCGCTTGCTGTATTCTGCAATTGCATCTCGCAGATATTTTTCTTTTATCTTTCCTACGGTTATTAATGTAATCTTCATTTTTCTGTTCTTTCTGAATAAATTTTAATCATGCATGCCTGTTAACTGTTATTTTGATAAGCTGTCAGCAATTTCGTAAACATAGAGTTCGTGAAGAGCTCTTGTTGCGCAAATGTATTCCGCCTGATTTTTAAGCGGATTTTCTTTTGCACCGCGAAGTGCGAAAACCTGGTCAAATTCCAGCCCTTTTGCAAGATAAAATGTGGTTACTGTGAGTCCTTTCTTAAATGCGGAACTGTTACGATCTACATAAGATACGTTGATACCACGCAGTTTCAGGAGACGGCTTAAGTCAAAAGCTTCTTCTTCTGTTGTTGTGATCAGGGCAGCAGTTTCAAAGTCTCCCGGACATTTTAAATGACAGACAAGTTCATCAAGCAATTCCGTATCTGTGTTAAATGTCTTTTCTACGACTTCTTTTCCATGGCGGTCCAGTAACTCAAGATCAGATACTCCACTGACTTTTTCCGCATACCGGGCAATTTCCAATGTGTTCCGGTAACTCTTTTTGATTTCAATTGTTCGGATTTCACGTCCAAGTAATTTGGGAAGAAATCTCAATACATCCTGTTGCTTTGTATCCAATGTCTGTGCACGGTCTCCAAGAATAGTCATTCTACAATGAAACAAGGATTCCAGGATGGTGTATTGCAGATAAGTGTAGTCCTGCATTTCATCAATGACAAGATGCTTAATGTTCTTATGAGTTGAGTTCCCACCGGAAAGACGATATTTCAGATAGAGCATAGGAAATACATCTTCATAAGGGAGCTTTCGTTTTTCGTACGGAACTTCCGGCAACAGATCACAACCACAGTCATCGAGCATCCAATTATAAATGGTGTAAATATCTTTCGTTGTGTACATCTTGTCGAACTTCATCTGAAGCATCTCCTGATTATCCTCTGAAATATTTCTGCCTTTCAGAGTTTCCCAGGAATCGATAAAATAGTCTTTTACAGCGTCCATACGTTTCAATAACGGAGTCTCTGTAAATTTATAATAGAACAATTGGATCAAGTCTTCTTCTGTCAATGTCATTCCACGGAACTCAATTTCTTTGAATTCCATCAGACGATCTTCCAGAATCGCAAGGAAACCTTCTATTTCACCAATAAAATCTTTGGATTGTTTCCAGTCAAAACGATTCTGAGCTGATTCATCCGGAAACTTCATCCGACGTTCCAACTGATCATAACGATCCTCACAGTCTGCAGCGACACCTTTTCGAAGCTCTTTGTAGGCGTAGAGATCAAAACTCATCTCACGGATATTCTCTTCTCCTAATTCTGGAAGAATATGTGAGATATAATCTGCAAATACGCTGTTCGGTGAAAGAATCAGTATGTTGGATGATTTCAGAGTGTCGCGTTCATGATATAAAAGATATGCAATTCGGTGTAAAGCAATCGAAGTTTTTCCACTTCCGGCAGCTCCCTGGATTACAAGGATTCGATCTTTCGTATTTCGGATAATTGCATTCTGTTCTTTCTGGATCGTGCGGACGATATTTTTTAATTTTACATCACTGTTTGTTCCAAGTTCTTTTTTCAGAATATCATCATCGATCTTTGTATCACTTTCAAAGGCATAGACAAGTTCTCCATTCTGAATCTTAAACTGCCATTTTGAAAGAATCTCTCCATCCAGTCTTCCGGCAGGAGCCTCATAGCTTGCAGGGCCTTTATCATAATCATAAAACAAACTGCTGACCGGAGCTCTCCAGTCGTAGATCAGAGGCTGCATGCCTGTTTTTTCGGCAAAATTTCCGATTCCAATATAAAACGGTTCCGGTTCGTCATCTCCATCATACATAAAATCGACACGTCCGAAAAAAGGTGCATCTAACATTTTCTCAAATCTATGTTTTAATTGCAGCTTCTCATTATTAGCGTTGACCTGATGCAGAAGTGCCTGCTGATTATCATAATCTTCGTAACCATATTCATCCATCTCCGTATAATTTTCCCAGTAATATTCCTGCATGTTATCAATCTCTTTCTGTCCATCAGAGAGAGACTGCCCTATTTCTTCCAGTCGTTTTTGTAACTTTATCTCAACATCTTCAAGGAAGCACCTTCCATCAAATCGATTGTCATTGCTGTTATAATTCGTCATATGTTTTATATTTCCCCCAAAATAGATTTTTGCTTCTTAGGTTTATTGAAATGTATGACAAATTTCCATAGGGTTCTCTTTTTAATAGAACTCTATGGAAATTTGCAAACATTTGGTTTATTATTTTACCATATCTTTGAACAGGTTGTCATCTAATTTGAGCAAAATTGCAGATAAAATGGGTAACAGTTCAGCTTTCGGGTTGAAAAGCTAACATATTCAAAATATTTATGGAGTTTATTGTCCTTTATACTGGTTTGTCCTTTATACTGGTTCCTCTCGATATTCATCTATT
>NZ_QTZH01000008.1:0-83596 GCF_003462585.1 Ruminococcus sp. OM04-4AA
TTAGATAAAGTATATGAATTATTAGACCGATATATAAAATCGAAATTATAATCATACTTTAGTGGAAGTATTGTTTGATGATAGAAAAAGGTGAAAAATATAATCGAAGATAAGTAAGAAGCTGTCGAACGAATTTTTCCGTTTGACAGTTTTTTGTAAGTAGGTAATCATCTGTATTACCAAAGTAAGCCACTCACTTGGGTGGCATTTTTTAAAATTCAAGAGACCGATGATTACGTACTTACGATTGTTCGTCCAATGTTTTTAGCTTGCGCATCCAGTAATTAATTGTAGAGACTGGAACGTGATGTTTTTGACACCATGTTTTGCACGGCTGTCCACTTGAATGAAATTCACTAATTCTTTCAGATTACAGTGCAATTTTTTCATCTGTTTTCATAATGATACAGTTTCCTTCCTTTGTTATGAAAAGAGTGTATCAGAAAAATATGGGTGCTAACAGATACAGATGATTACCTGCTTACAAGAAAAGTGTTAATTTTTAATGAAGATACAAGTTTTTTTGTGATATTAATGTTATGATATAAGAAATAAAGTCGCAAAACGAACAAGTGAGCAAATTGGTCAGTGCTCTGGAAAAGTGAGAATTGTGACTTACGAAAGTGAGGTAGAGATGATGAAATGTATGAACTGTTATCAGGAGATATCGGATAGTTGTAAGTTCTGTCCGAATTGCGGGGCGAAGCAGCCGGTACAGAAGATGGAACCTGTATCACAGGTAAAGGAAGAGACAATAGATAACATAACAGAAGATACAGCAGAGGTACAGCAGCCGACAGAAAAAGTGCAGTCAGAAGAAGATGTGCAGCCGGAAGAAAAAGTGCAGCCAGAAGAAGATGTGCTGCCGGAAGAAAAAGTGCAGCCGACAGAACCAACACAGCCAGAGGATGTGGAAGGTCATATCAGAACGATCCATACAAAAGTGTGACTCAGGAGCAGAATACTTTCTATGGTGAATCAAACAACTATGAGTATGGACAGGGGTATGGTCAGCAAAATCAGAATTATACTCAGCAGGGTCCAAACTATGGTCAGCAAAACCAGGGATATTATCAGCAGAATAATTTCAATGGAATGCCACAGAAGCCAGTGAACTGGGTTCCATATCTTATATTATCAATTATTTCAACATTATGTTGCTGTCTCCCGTTTGGTGTAGTGGGAATCGTATTCTCGGCGAAGATCAATAGTGCTATGCTGGCAGGAAATCTTGAAGAAGCACAGAATAATGCGAAGATGGCAAGAATCTGGATTATCGTATCCTTTGCAATTGGTCTTCTTACATGGTTGATCTACATGGTTCTGATCGTGACAGGGGCAGTTTCCGGTTCGGCTTATTACTATTATTAAAAAGTGAGCGGATGATGATTTGGAAGATAAAGATGCGTGAAGCATTTCAAACAAAAAGGTCAGCCAGGATCATCGCAGTTCTGACGGGGGCAGTGATTGCAGTGGCTGCTGCGGGTTATCTCTTTTTTCATAATCCGCACCAGTATCCGCTGCCCTGCCTCTTTCATATTATTACCGGACTGTATTGTCCGGGGTGCGGTGCCGGGCGGGCAAGCTATTCTATTTTACATGGAAGATTTTATACGGCATTCCGGTATAATCCGATGTATGTGACATTACTCCCGTTTCTTGGTGTGTATATTGTAGCACGATTGATTGACTGGGTTTTGACCGGTGGTAATCATGTGGATCAGAAGATTAATCAGAAAGTCTTATATGTGGTATTAGTTATAGTGGTGGGGTTCGGAATCGTGAGAAATATTCCGATTTATCCATTTACATTGCTTGTGCCGGCGGGATATTAAAAAATAAAATCAGAGAAACGAAGTTCTTTCAGATTCTGTTTAAATGAGTGACAGAGAAAGAACTTCATTTTTTGATTTATTAAAAAGCATGACTAGGAAAATTCTCAAGAATATGGTATTATGAAAAATGATATATTGTGATGTAAGTGTCAAAAGTAAATTTTGCCACTCACTGATGTAACCGGATTGCTCCATTGCTATGCAATTCCCGCAATCCTCGAACACCTCAAACTCCCATAAAATGGCGTGTTCACACCATTTTATTCCGTTTTCGGTGTTCGGCGTGTCAATAAGTATAAATTGCTTATTTGTGCGAGCACAAACGCAATTTATACTTTTGACACTTACATCATATTGTGCGTAAAGAAAAGTAACGCGTCAACCTGAAGGAAAGACCGAAGGTTATCATTCATCGGTGATCCGATGAAAAGTAACAGGATATGGAGGAATGAAGAATGATTAATAAACTGGTAGAGAAGATCAAAAAGACAGGTGCACCGATCGTAGTTGGACTCGATCCAATGCTGAACTACATCCCACAGCACGTACTTGATAAGGCTTATGCAGAGTATGGTGAGACTCTGGAAGGAGCAGCAGAAGCAGTATGGCAGTTCAATAAGGAGATCGTTGACAAGACTTATGATCTGATTCCGGCAGTAAAACCACAGATCGCAATGTACGAGCAGTTCGGAATTCCGGGACTGATGGCATTTAAGAAGACAGTAGATTACTGTAAGTCTAAAGACCTTGTGATCATCGGAGATGTAAAGCGTGGAGATATCGGTTCTACATCTGCTGCTTATGCAACAGCACATCTTGGAAAGATTAAGGTTGGAAGCAAGGAATATACACCATTCGGAGAGGACTTTGCAACAGTGAATCCGTACCTTGGATCTGACGGAGTGAATCCATTCGTTGACGTATGCAAGGAAGAGAAGAAAGGTCTGTTCATCCTTGTTAAGACATCCAATCCGTCCAGTGGAGAATTCCAGGACAGAATCATTGATGGAAGACCGCTTTATGAGTGGGTTGGTGAGAAGGTTGCCGAGTGGGGAGCTGACTGCATGGGTGATGAGTACAGCTATATCGGAGCTGTTGTAGGAGCTACTTATCCGGAGATGGGTAAAGTATTAAGAGAGATTATGCCGAAGTCTTACATCCTTGTACCTGGATACGGTGCACAGGGCGGACAGGGTAAAGACCTTGTTCATTTCTTTAACGAAGACGGACTTGGTGCGATCGTAAACTCTTCTCGTGGAATTATTGCAGCTTACAAGCAGGAAGCTTATGCGAAGTTCGGACCGGAGAATTTCGGTGATGCATCAAGAGCAGCAGTTGAAGCAATGGTAGCTGATATCAGCGGAGCACTTGCAGCGGCAAAATAATTTCAAGAAAGGAATTGCATAAGTTTATGGCAAAGCAGAAAGAAAATGCAGTAGTACATTCCCAGGAGCAGCTGGCGGATGGAATCTACAGCATGTGGATCAATACAGAGGCAGCAAAGGACGCAAAGCCGGGACAGTTTATCTCCATGTATACGACAGATGGAAGCAAGCTGCTTCCACGTCCGATCAGTATCTGTGAGATTGATAAAGAGAACGGAAGACTTCGTGTTGTTTACCGTGTGACAGGACCGAAGACAGGAACAGAAGAATTTTCTAAGCTGAAAGCAGGAGACATCATTCCGGTGATCGGACCTCTTGGAAATGGATTCCCATACGAGAAGGCTGAAGGAAAGAAAGTATTTCTGATGGGTGGAGGAATCGGTGTACCGCCGATCCTTGAACTGGCGAAACAGATGGATTGCGAGAAGAAACAGATCGTAGTAGGATACCGTGACGCACAGACATTTCTTAAAGAAGAGTTCGAGCAGAACGGAGAACTTTATATTTCCACAGAAGATGGAAGTGTCGGAACAAAGGGAAATGTTATGGACGCAATCCGTGAAAATGCCCTGGAAGCAGATATGATTTATGCCTGTGGACCGACTCCGATGCTCCGCGCGATCAAACAGTACGCAGAAGAGAACGGAATCGAGTGTTATATCTCACTGGAAGAGAGAATGGCGTGTGGTATCGGTGCTTGTCTGGCATGTGTATGCAAGTCCAAAGAGAAGGACGCACACAGCAATGTAAATAACAAGCGTATCTGTAAGGATGGTCCTGTATTCTTGTCTACGGAGGTGGAAATCTAATGAACATGAGCGTAAAGATTGCCGGAGTAGAATGGAAAAATCCTGTAACAGTTGCATCGGGAACATTTGGCTCAGGAGAAGAATTTTCAGAATTTGTAGACCTGAACCGTCTTGGAGCAGTGACAACGAAAGGTGTGGCGAATGTACCGTGGGCAGGCAACCCGACTCCGCGTGTAGCTGAGGTTTATGGCGGTATGATGAATGCCATCGGACTTCAGAACCCTGGAATCGATCTGTTTTGTGAGAGAGACATTCCATATCTGAAGAATTTTGATACAAAAATCATCGTAAATGTATGCGGACACGCTCCGGAAGAGTATCTTGCAGTCGTAGAGCGTCTCGCAGACGAACCGATCGATATGATGGAGATCAATATTTCCTGTCCAAACGTCAATGCAGGATTTCTTGCATTTGGCCAGGATGCACATAATGTAGAAAAGCTGACAGCGCAGATCAAGAAGATCGCAAAGCAGCCGATCATTATGAAGCTGACACCGAATGTAACAGATATCACGGAGATTGCAAGAGCAGCAGAAGCAGGTGGAGCAGATGCGGTATCTCTAATCAATACACTGACAGGAATGAAGATTGATATCAACAGAAAGACATTTGCGGTAGCGAATAAGACCGGAGGAGTATCCGGACCGATCGTGAAACCAGTTGCAGTTCGCATGGTTTATCAGGTTGCTCAGGCTGTTAACATTCCAATCATTGGAATGGGCGGAATTTCCTGTGCAGAAGATGCAATTGAATTCCTTCTTGCAGGTGCAAGTGCAGTATCTGTAGGAACAGCAAACTTCCACAATCCGGCAGTGACACTGGAAGTGATTGACGGAATCGAAGCTTATATGAAGAAGAACGGCTTTGAGAATGTAAAAGATATGGTTGGTATTGTAAAATAAACCTGGAGGTAAGATAGAATGGAAAGTTATAAGAAAGAATTTATTGAATTTATGGTAGACTGTGCCGCATTGAAATTTGGAGATTTCACACTGAAAAGCGGAAGAAAATCCCCGTTTTTCATGAATGCAGGAGCATATGTAACAGGATCCCAATTAAAGAAACTTGGAGAGTATTACGCAAGAGCAATTCATGAGACATATGGAGATGACTTTGATGTACTGTTTGGACCGGCTTACAAAGGAATCCCACTCGGAGTTGTAACAGCAATCGCATACAGTGAATTATATGGAAAAGAAGTACGTTACTGCTCAGACCGTAAGGAAGAGAAAGATCACGGCGCAGATAAAGGAAGTTTCCTTGGAAGTAAGCTGAAAGATGGAGACCGCGTGATCATGATCGAGGATGTTACAACATCCGGTAAATCTATGGAAGAGACAGTTCCGAAGGTAAAAGGCGCTGCTGATGTTACAATCGTTGGACTTATGGTATCCTTAAACCGTATGGAAGTAGGAAAAGGCGGAGAGAAGTGCGCGCTTGACGAAGTGAAAGATCTCTATGGATTTGAGACAGCAGCGATCGTTACAATGGAAGATGTTGTAGAGTGCCTTTACAACAAGGAATGTGACGGAAAAGTAGTGATCGATGATGAATTAAAAGCAGCGATCGATGCATATTATGAGAAATATGGAGCAAAATAAGGAGGCCTGGTGTTTTGGAAAAAGCGTATCGTGTAATGAGAAACAGCGGAGCAGGTAACATTGCAATTGGAATTATCCTGCTTGTTACAGGAGTTACGGTAGGAATTATTTCTATTATCAATGGAGCCAGTCTGTTAAAACATAAAAATAATATAACATTTTAAAAGGAAAGTCCCCTCGTAGCTTGTTCATTGTGAGTAGTTACGTCCGAAGTGACCGGCAGAGGGGACTTTCTTTTTCTGTAAAGGTGTAAGAAATTGACAAAAAAAGAAGCGAAGAGAGTCAGGACGCTTGGAAAGATCCTGTTTATATTATATATTATCTTCCTTGTATACTTTCTGTTCTTGTCAGACTGGTACGGCAGGGAAGGCGTAATGGATGAGTACCATTACAATCTGGAGCTATTCAAAGAGATTAAGCGATTTATTAAATACAGACATCAGCTGGGAACATTTGCGGTTTTCTCGAATTTAATCGGAAATATTCTTATTTTCATGCCGGTTGGTTATTTTTCTGCAATGGCAGGGAAAAGAAGAAGCTTTTTTAAAACGTTATTTTGGAGTTTTTGTCTGACTTTTTGTGTAGAGTTAATGCAGCTGATCACGAAAGTGGGATGCTTTGATGTGGACGATATTCTGCTGAATACAATCGGCGGTGTACTTGGATATATAGTTTTTGTAGTTTGTAATCTACTAAGGAGAAGAAATGAACGAAAAAAAAGAAAAAGAACGAAAGCGTAATCAATCAAAGAAATATGGGAAAGCAGCTTATCTGCAGTCAAGAAGAGGTGTGATCTCCTGCTGGTTGACCGGATGGTCACTTGCTATCTTGCTGGGATGTGTCGGATATGCGTTCCTGACGAGAGGAAAGGCAGCCGGAATTGTCGGAGGGATTGCAATCCTTTCTTTAATGATTGATATATATGGAATCTGGAATGCAATAGAAGGATTTGAGGAGCAGGATAGAAAATACCTTTCCTGCAAATGTGGAATCGGGATCGGTATTGTGCAGATCTTGTGCTTCCTTGGAATTTTTGTTGGAGGTCTGAGTTTATGATCGGAAAGTTAAGTGAGTTACAGAAGGAGAAAAATGAACAGTGCACACAGCGTCACGAACTGGCAGTTGAGCGTCTGCGCACGATCGTGACAGAAGAAACAGTGGATGCAGCATATATTTCTTACTTTCAGGATTGTACCTTGTTTCTGCTTGAGTTAGAGAATACACAAAGAAAGATAGAAGATGGAATCTGGGACAGCTTAAATCTTGAGGAGAAGCGCAGCCTGAACAGGATTCTTTATAGTGATATTATAGGGGAGAAATATCAGACAAGCTATGTCAATCAAGACTATGCCTGTGAAAAATTTGGGCAGGAGATGGGACAGCTTTTAAGTTTGTTGTATACGGAAATCAGAGCAGGAATTCCGTATGTGTTTGAACAGCGCAAGGATTATCTGACAATCCTCTATGAGTTGTTTCTCGAAGTCTATACCTGTTTCGAGGGAATGAGTAAGGAAGAGAATCCAGTTCCAAAGCCGGAGCAGATCAAGGAGATTCTGTATTGGTATGCAAGCGATTACTGCGATGTGTTTTATGCAGACCGAATTCTGGAGCAGATGGACCCGTCAGCGGATTTTGCAGTACAGATCATTGAGAAGGCAGATCTTGATGAAGATGATTATCTGTATGAATTCGGTGAGTACATTTCCAAGAATGAACTTGGAACAGCTCATCATCTGAGAAATCTACCACAGGAGACACTGCAGAAGATGGCAGATGTATATACGGAAGGATATCGTGTTGGTTTTATTAACACTGGAAAAGATCTGTCAAAGAAATCGATTGTAAATATCCGTTACAGTCTTGGATTTGAAAAGGTGATCTGCCTTGCAATCGAGAACTTCCGTAAGATGGGATTAAAGCCGGTTATTTACCGTGCTGCCTCCAGCGTGATCACGAAGAGAGAGCACCACAAGATTGGATATTACGGTGCGATTGCGAATCAGCAGTATGAGTATGATCATAGACAGGACCAGGCACTCTTTATGGATAAGCGTTATGTAGAACGTAAGCTTGAGGTGATGAAGACCGTTTTTGAGCAAAATAAAGAGATGGCAGCAGGCGTTGCAGGACCGGCAGTTATGGAGATCTTCGGTGAGACTCCATTTTCACCGGAAGCGAAAGAAACAGCACCGGCATATGATGAGGCGCAGAGAGAACTGGATCTTCTCTTTAGCAGCAGATCAGGACAGATCACGAATGAGTATATCAAGGGTGAGGAAAGAAGTTTCACGATTGTTGCTTATCCGGTGCCGGAGATTGGGGCAGATTATGCAAAGATCTTTGATGAAGTGATCAAGATCAATACATTAGACGCGAAACTTTATGAAAAAGTGCAGCAGACAATGATCGATGCGTTAGATCAGGGAACTTGTGTACATGTAAGAGGAAAAGGAGAAAACCAGACAGATATTACGGTACAGTTATATCATCTGAAAGACACACAGAAGGAGACAATCTTCGAAAATTGTGTGGCAGATGTGAATATTCCTGTCGGAGAAGTATTTACATCACCGGTTCTGGAAGGGACGAACGGCATACTTCATGTAAGCAAGGTATATCTGGACGGACTTCAGTATGAGAATCTGAAGCTGACATTTCAGAATGGAAAGATCACCGACTATACATGTACGAACTTTGAGGATGAAGCACAGAATAAGAAATACATTTACGATAATGTGTTGAAGAATCATGAGACTCTTCCGCTTGGTGAGTTCGCAATTGGAACAAATACGACTGCATATGTGGCAGCAAAGAAATTTAATATAGAAGATAAGATGCCGATTCTGATCGCAGAGAAGACAGGACCGCATTTTGCAGTAGGAGATACATGTTATTCCTGGAGCGAGGAAATCAGAGTCTACAATCCGAATGGAAAGGAAATTGTGGCGAAAGATAATTCCTGTTCTCTTCTTCGTAAGGAAGATGTATCAAAAGCATACTTTAACTGTCATACAGATATAACCGTGCCTTATAAAGAGTTAGAAGAAATAAGTGTAGTGACAAACGAGGGAAAAGACATTATACTATTAGAGGACGGAAGATTCGTATTGCCGGGAACAGAGGTACTTAATGAGCCTTTGGATGAAGCGGGATTTTAAGGAAATCCTATAGGTAATTGGATAGTTAATAGATGATTAAATGGAATCTTTCATAAGTATGGATAATAAATAAACAAAGTTTCCAAGGGAAGGAAAACAGTATACCACTGAGGAGGAAATGATATGCCAAAAGTAGGAATTGTCATGGGCAGCGACTCAGATCTGAAGGTGATGAGTAAGGCAGCAGCCACACTGGAGAAGTTTGGAATCGATTATGAGATGACGATTATTTCAGCACACCGTATGCCGGATGTCTTTTTTGACTGGGCAAAGGCAGCTGAAGGAAAGGGAATCAAAGTAATTATTGCAGGAGCAGGTATGGCAGCACATCTGCCGGGAATGTGCGCAGCACTTTTCCCAATGCCGGTAATTGGTATCCCAATGTCAGGGAAGAATCTGGAGGGTATGGACGCACTTTATTCAATCGTTCAGATGCCACCTGGAATCCCGGTTGCTACAGTTGCAATCGACGGCGGTATGAATGCGGCAATTCTTGCAGCAAAGATGCTTGCAATGTCAGATCCGGAGCTTTTAGAGAAACTGAAAGCTTATTCTGCAGAGATGAAAGATACGGTACAGGCAAAAGCAGACAGACTTGCAGAAGTTGGTTATGAGGAATATCTCAATAATAAATAAATATTACGATTCGAAAGAAAAGGAGATTTACGATGGATTACAAGACATCAGGTGTAGATATTGAAGCCGGTTACAAATCAGTGGAATTAATGAAAGAATATGTAAAAGAGACAATGCGCGCAGAAGTTCTCGGAGGACTTGGCGGATTCTCAGGAGCTTTCTCTCTTGCGAAGATCAAAGAGATGGAAGAGCCTGTTCTTCTTTCCGGTACAGACGGATGCGGAACAAAGGTAAAACTTGCTATGGTAATGGATAAGCATGACACAATCGGAATCGATGCTGTTGCTATGTGCGTGAACGATATCACATGTGCAGGCGGAGAGCCACTCTTCTTCCTGGATTACATTGCATGTGGAAAGAACTATCCGGAGAAGATCGCTGAGATCGTAAAAGGTGTTGCAGAAGGATGTAAGCAGTCTGATGCAGCTCTGATCGGTGGAGAGACAGCAGAGCATCCGGGGCTTATGCCGGAAGATGATTATGATCTTGCAGGATTCGCAGTTGGTGTTTGCGATAAGAAAGAAATGATCACAGGAGAGAATCTTGCAGCCGGAGATGTTCTGATCGGAATGGCTTCTACAGGTGTTCACAGCAACGGATTTTCACTTGTAAGAAAAGTATTTGATATTACAAAAGAATCTTTAGATACTTATTATGATGATCTTGGAACTACTCTTGGAGAGGCACTTCTTGCTCCGACAAGAATCTATGTAAAAGCACTTAAAAGCATCAAAAATGCAGGTGTTACGGTAAAAGCATGCAGCCATATCACAGGTGGCGGATTCTATGAGAACATTCCGCGTATGCTCAAAGAAGGAACTCATGCAGTTGTAGAAAAAGACAGCTACCCGATTCCACCAATCTTTGCAAAACTTGCAAAAGAGGGCGAAATCGAAGAGCAGATGATGTACAACACATTCAACATGGGACTTGGAATGGTTCTCGCTGTTGATCCGGCAGACGTTGATAAGACAATGGAAGCAATTCGTGAAGCAGGAGATCAGCCATATGTAGTCGGCAAGATTGAGGCTGGCGAAAAGGGAGTGACTTTATGTTAAGAGTCTTAAGTATGGTGTCAGGAGGCGGAACAAACCTTCAGGCAATCATCGACAGCGTAAAGAATGGAATGATCACGAACACAGAACTTGTGGGCGTGATCAGCAATAATAAGAATGCCTATGCACTGACACGTGCCAAAGAAAATGGAATCGATGCGAAATGCATTTCTCCGAAGGACTACGAGTCAAGAGAAGTGTTCAATCAGGAACTTTTAAAGGCTGTGGATGCATATGAACCGGATCTGATCGTGCTGGCAGGTTACCTTGTGGTAATCCCGCCGGAGATGATCAAGAAGTATAAGAACCGGATCATCAACATTCATCCATCTCTGATCCATCTTTCTGTGGAACAGGTTATTATGGATTGAAAGTACACGAGGCAGCTTTGGAGCGCGGTGTGAAAGTAGTTGGTGCAACAGTACATTTCGTAGATGAAGGAACTGATACAGGCCCGATCATCTTGCAGAAGGCTGTAGAAGTACACAATGGAGATACCCCGGAAGTGCTTCAGCGCAGAGTGATGGAACAGGCTGAATGGAAGATCCTTCCACATGCAATCGATCTGATCGCGAACGGAAAGGTTGAAGTAGAAGGACATCGTACAATCGTTACCGAGTAAGGAGGCAGAGACTATGAACGTATTGATCGTAGGAAGCGGCGGAAGAGAGCATGCAATCGCAGCAAGCGTGGCAAAGAGCCCAAGAGCAGACAAAATCTTTTGTGCTCCGGGAAATGCCGGAATCGCTGAGTATGCGCAGTGTGTACCGATCGGCGCTATGGAATTTGATAAATTAAGAGATTTCGCAAAAGAGAATGCGATTGATCTTTGTATCGTAGGAATGGATGATCCGTTGGTAGGCGGTCTTGTAGATGTTCTTGAAGAAGCAGGAATCCGCACATTTGGACCGAAGAAGAATGCAGCGATTCTTGAGGGATCTAAAGCATTTTCCAAAGACCTGATGAAGAAATATAATATTCCAACAGCAGCTTATGAGAACTTTACAGATCCAAAAGCAGCTGTTGCTTATCTTGAGACAGCGAAGTTCCCAATTGTTTTGAAAGCAGACGGACTTGCACTCGGAAAAGGTGTTCTGATCTGTAAGGATCTGGAAGAAGCAAAAGCAGGCGTGAAAGAGATCATGCTGGATAAGAAGTTTGGTACAGCCGGAAATGAGATGGTCATTGAGGAATTTATGACAGGCCGCGAGGTTTCCGTACTTTCTTTTGTTGATGGAAAGACAATCAAGACAATGACAAGTGCGCAGGATCATAAGCGTGCCGGAGACGGAGATACAGGACTTAATACAGGCGGTATGGGAACATTTTCTCCAAGCCCGTTCTATACAAAAGAAGTAGAAGAATTCTGTGAGAAATATGTTTACCAGGCAACGGTAGACGCAATGGCAGCAGAAGGACGTCCGTTCAAGGGAGTTATCTTCTTTGGATTGATGCTGACAGAAGACGGACCGAAGGTTCTTGAATACAACGCTCGTTTCGGAGATCCGGAAGCTCAGGTTGTACTTCCTCGTATGAAGAATGATATCCTTGAAGTTATGGAAGCATGTATCGACGGAACACTGGATCAGGTTGATCTTCAGTTTGAAGACAATGCAGCAGTCTGTGTCGTACTCGCATCCGAAGGATATCCGGTAAGCTACGAGAAAGGCTTCCCAATCACAGGACTGGAAGAGTTCAAGAAGCACGAAGGGTATTACTGCTTCCATGCAGGAACAAAATTCGACGGAGATCAGATCGTGACAAACGGCGGACGTGTTCTTGGCGTGACAGCGAAGGGAAAAGATCTGAAAGAAGCCCGTGCGAATGCATATGCAGCAACAGAGTGGGTAAACTTTAAGAATAAATACATGAGACATGATATCGGTAAGGCAATCGATGAAGCGTAAATAAAGGGTCGCAGACTGGTTGCAATAAGATAAAACGATATAAGAAGTAAGGAAGTAATGAAGGAAACCGGCAGGGAGGAAAAATCCAAACTGTCGGTTTCTTTGTGATTTTATCACAGAAAAATAAAAAATATGTGCTATACTAGGATTGTAACAAAGGAAAAAGGTAACTGTTCAGTTACAGATAAAAGATATAACATCTATAAGGAGGATATAAAGATGGCAGTAGTAAAACTTACAACAGACAATTTTGAGCAGGAAGTACTTCAGGCACAGCAGCCGGTACTCGTTGATTTTTATGCAGACTGGTGTGGACCATGTAAGATGATGGCTCCAATCGTAGAAGCTCTTTCAGAAGAACTCAGTGATGTAAAGGTATGCCACATCAACATTGATGAGAATATCGACATTGCACAGAAATACAGAGTGATGAGCATTCCGACTTTCATCGCATTTAAAGGTGGTGAAGAGAGCGGAAGACAGATTGGTGCGATTCCTAAGACAGCACTGGTTGACCTTGTGAAATAAATTTGCGATAATAGAAGAAAGGAAAAACCCAGACGGGCTGCCGGGCACAGAGAAGGCTGAGAGATATGGCTCATTCCTGTGAACGACAGCCTGTCTTTTGCTTAGATATTAAGAGGAAAGGCGGGAGTCAGAGCATGTCATTGCAGTTTATTTTCGGGAATTCCGGAAGCGGAAAGTCCCATTATTTATATCAGCAGATTGTTGAGGAGTCAATCCGTCATCCGGAGAAGAATTATCTTGTTCTGGTTCCGGAGCAGTTTACAATGCAGACGCAGAAGGACCTGTGTATGGCACATCCGCGTGGCGGTATTATGAATATTGATGTCTTAAGTTTTGGACGTCTGGCTCACCGTGTTTTTGAAGAGACAGGAAAGGAAAGACAGCCGATCCTTGATGATGAGGGTAAGAATCTGGTGCTCCGTAAGATTGCAGGAAATTACGAAGATGAGCTGACCGTTCTTAAGGGAAATCTTAAGAAGCAGGGATATATCAGCGAAGTGAAGTCTGTGATATCAGAATTCACACAGTATGGAATTGATTTTGAACAGCTTGATTCTTTCATGGAAGGACTGAATCCGGAAAGTTATCTGTATTATAAGTTAAAGGATATCCGTAAAGTATATGAAGGATTTGAGGATTATCTGCGTGATAAATATATCACAAAAGAAGAATTACTTGATGTGTTGAGTCAGACTGTACCGGAAGCGAAAATGCTTAAAGACAGTGTGATCGCAATGGATGGATTTACCGGATTTACACCGGTGCAGAACCGGCTGATCGGGGAACTTCTGAAAGTGTGCGATAAGATTATGTTGACAGTTGAGATCGATCGGAGGGAAGATCCGTTTGTCTATAAGCATCCGTATCAGCTCTTTGCGTTGAGTAAGCAGATGGTTACTTCACTGACGGAAGTGGCGCAGGAAGTGAGAGTGGAGATTGATGAGCCGGTCTGGTTATGCAAGAATCCGTCGTATCGGTTCAAAGAGAATCCGGAGATGGCGTTTTTGGAAGAGGAACTATTTCGTTATTCCAGAAGAAAATACAGTGGAGAGAAGATGCGGTCAATTTCTCTTCATGAAGTTCATACACCACAGGAAGAAGCACAGTATGTGGCAGAGGAGATCCGGCGTCTGGTGAGAGAAGAAGGGTACAGATATCGGGAAATCGCAGTGATTGCTTCGGATCTGAGTACTTATGCAGATGCTTTGGAAAAAGCATGTGATCGATATGAAATCCCGGTCTTTATGGATCATAAGAAAAGTATTTTATTAAATTCTTTTGTAGAGTATTTAAGAAGCTTGCTGGTGATGGTAGAACAGAACTATACTTACGAAAGCGTTTTTCGTTATCTGCGGACCAGCCTGTGTGGATTCACAAGAGATGAAGTAGACCGTCTGGAAAATTACTGTCTTGCGCTGGATCTGAAAGGATTCAAGAAATGGGATCAGGTCTGGGTGAGAAAGACACCGATGACGACAAAGGAAGAACTGGAAGAACTGAACCATCTGCGCATGCGTTTTGTGGAAAAACTGACACCGCTGCATACAGTCCTGAAGAAGAGAAAAAAGACGGTAAAAGAGATCACACTTGCAGTTTATGAATATCTGGTTCAGGAGAAGATCCAGGAGCAGCTTGCAGAATTGGAGCAGAAATTCCAGGAAGATGGAGAACTGGCACTGGCGAAGGAATATGCACAGATTTATCGTATTGTTCTGGAATTATTCGATAAATTCGTTGAACTTCTGGGGGAGGAAGAGATTCCTTTGAAGGAATACTGTGAACTTTTAGATGCAGGACTTGAAGAGGCGAAAGTAGGTGTGATCCCTCCAAGTCTGGATCAGGTTGTGATCGGAGATATGGAGAGAACACGTATCAAAAATATCCGCGCATTATTTTTTGTCGGAGCAAATGATACGCTTCTTCCAGGAAATGCAGGGGCAAGAGGTCTTCTTTCCGAGCGAGACAGAAAACAGTTTCAGGAGAAGAAAATGAATCTTTCTCCCGGACCAAAAGAGAAATTATATATTCAGAAATTTTATCTCTATATGAATCTGACGAAACCGTCAGAACTTCTGTATCTGTCCTGGGCGAAAGTATCCGGGGAAGGAAAAGCACTTCGTCCGGCGTATCTGATCCAGGATCTGATGCGTCTGTTCCCGGTACTTGTTCCGGTAGAGGAAGACAGAAAGGGACTGCTTGATCATGAGATGATGAGAAAGAGCGGACTCTTGCAGATTGCAGAAGGTTTAAGAGAGAGGGAGCATGGACTGGATGATTCCTGGAAAGAACTGTACAGATGGTTTGTAAAGGATGAACAGAGTCAGGAAACTCTGAAGCAGATGATAGAAGCCGGTTTCTACCGGAAGGATGAGCCGAGCCTTGGAAGTAGAGTAGCAAAAGAACTCTTCCTGGATCCAAAGCGTGTCAGCGTAACAAGACTGGAACGTTTTGCTTCCTGTGCATATGCACATTTCCTGAATTACGGACTCCGTCTGTCAGAACGGGAGAAATATGGGTTCGAAGCAATGGATCTGGGAAATATTGCACATCAGGCACTGGAGCGATTTGCACACAAGGTAGAAGAGGAAGGTCTGGACTGGGTTACAATGCCGGAAGAGAAGCGGGAGCAGCTGATTGATGAAAGTGTAGAAGAAAGTATTCTGGATTATGGAAATACAGTTCTATTTTCATCTGCACGTAATGAGTATATGATCCACAGAATCAAGCAATTGATCAACCGGTCTGTCTGGGCACTGACACAGCAGATGGCGGCAGGCGATTTTGTGCCGAGCGGGTGTGAATTTAAGTTCGGAAGCGGAAAGATTGACAGAATTGATACATGCGAAGACGAAAATGCGGTCTATGTGAAAGTAACAGATTATAAAACTGGAAGGAAAGCATTTGATATCACAGCATTCTATCACGGTTTGCAGATGCAGCTTCCGGTTTATCTGAATGCGGCACTGGAGATCGAACGGCAGAAACATCCGGAGAAAGAAGTACTTCCGGCCGGTATTTTTTATTACAGGATCCAGGATCCGATTGTGAAGAAAGAAGAGACAAAAGCGGAAGTTGAGCAAAGTATTCTAAAAGAGCTGAAGCTGGATGGACTGATCAATGCAGATGAAAATGTAGTTGAGCATCTGGAGCGGAATCTGAGTGGAACTTCAACATTCTATCCGCTGCGGATGAATAAGAACAAAACGCTCGGTTCGGCATCAAAAGCTTTATCAAAGGAGAACTTTGATACAGTTCTTGCGTACACGAAAGAGAAAGAAAAAGAGCTGAAGGACGTGATGTATCAGGGAGAGGTTGCGGCACTTCCGTATGTACTTGATGAGATGACAGGCTGTGATTACTGTGGGTGCAGGGATATCTGCGGATTTGACCAGAGGATTGAAGGCTGTGAGTACAGAAGATTAAGAAAATATACCTTGGAAGAAGCGTTGAATTCTATGAAAGAGCGTCTTGGTATTTTGGAAGAGAAAGGGGAGGCAGGAGAATGAGCGTAAAATGGACAGAAGAACAACAGAAAGTAATCGACTTGCGTGACCGCAACATTCTCGTATCTGCAGCAGCAGGTTCCGGAAAGACAGCGGTACTTGTTGAACGGATTATTTCCAGGATAACAGATGAAAATGATCCCGCGGATGTAGACCGTCTCCTGGTTGTGACTTATACGGAAGCAGCGGCGGCAGAGATGAAAGAACGAATCGGTGCAGCAATTGAAAAGAAGCTGGAAGAGCAGCCGGGAAATGTGAATCTGGAGCAGCAGTCCACATTGATCCACAATGCGTCGATCATGACAATCCACAGTTTCTGCCTGTCGGTGATCCGGGATCATTTTCATGTGATTGGAATTGATCCGGCCTTTCGCATTGCAGAAGAAGGAGAATTGCGTCTTCTGATGCAGGATGTCTTAGAAGAGCTGATCGAGAATTTCTATGCAGAGGGCTCCGAGGCATTTTTAAACTTTGTTGACCAGTATGGAACAGGAAGAAATGATCAGAAGATCGAGGAACTTATCCTCCAGCTTTATGAATATTCCAGAAGTTATCCACAGCCGGAAAAGTGGTTGAAGGAATGTGTGGATAATTATGAGATCGATCCGGAGAAGATGGAAGAAGCAGATGTCGTGCAGGAGGCAAAGGCAAGAGTAAGGCAGAATCTCACAGATGTGAAAGGGTTTGTTCAACAGGCAATAGAAGTATGCGAACTTCCGGCCGGTCCGTATATGTATGGTGAAATGTTAGACTCTGATCTGGTACAGATTGAGCAATTGGAAAAAGCAGAGACATTTTGTCAGCAAGAGCAGATCGTCAGTGATTTTACATGGAAACGTTTGTCAGGGAAGAAAGATCCGACAGTCGATCCGGAGCTGAAAGAGAAAGCGCAGGGGCTTAGAAAACAGGCCAAGAAACTGATAGAAGATCTGAAAACAAACTATTTCTACGCGCCTGTTGATGAGTGGATCAGGGATATGCAAGAGGCACAGACAGCAATGAAGATGTTAGTTCTGCTGGTACAGGCTTTTGCAGAGGCATTTTCGGAGAAAAAGAGACAGAGAAATCTGTTGGACTTCAGTGATATGGAACAGTTTGCACTTCGGATTCTGACGGAAGAAAAGGAAGGAAAACTGGTTCCGTCAGCAGTGGCACAGGAGTATCAGGAACGCTTTGAAGAAGTTATGATCGATGAGTATCAGGATAGTAACCTGGTGCAGGAAACAATTCTGACGAGTGTGTCAAGAAAGTCGGCAGGACAGAATAATCTTTTTATGGTTGGAGATGTAAAACAGAGTATTTACCGATTCCGCTTGTCGCGCCCGGAACTCTTTATGGGAAAATATAACAGCTACAGTACGCAGGAGAGCAGCAGGCAGAGAATTGATCTTGACAGGAACTTCCGAAGCAGAGGAGAAGTACTTGACAGTACAAATTATATTTTCAGGAAACTGATGCGGAAGGAATTCGGGGAAATTATCTATGATGATAAGGCGGCACTGCATTTGGGAGCCTCTTTTCCTGAATTACCGGATGAAAATGTGTTTACGGATCAGACGGAACTGCTTCTTTATAATCAGACGGGGCTTCGGAGCAGTGAAGCGAGAGAAGAAGAGGCGCGGATGATCGCACAGAGAATGAAAGAACTTCTAAACACGGGTGTTGTGCTTGATAAGGAGACAGGAGAATACCGCCCGGTTCATTATCGGGATATGGTGATTCTGACGAGAAGTTTACAGGGGTGGGCAGAAGTTTTTGCGTCCATACTGGCCGAGGAGGGGATTCCGGCATACTCTGTGAGCAGAGAAGGATATTTCGAGACGTATGAGGTCAGTGTTCTTCTGGATTATCTGAAAGTTCTTGATAATGCAAGACAGGATCTGCCATTGACAGCAGTTTTGACTTCACCGTTTGTCGGTCTGACGGCAGCAGAGTTGTCAGTGATTCGTCTTGCGTATCCGAATCAGTTGTTTTACGAGGCAGTGGAAGGATTTTGCAGCCTGAGTTCGGAAGAAATTCCGGAAACTGTGGACAAAAAGCAGGCAATACAGGTACAGGAAAAATTGAGGAAGTTTTTCGAGGTATTGGATCATTTTAGGGAAATTCTTCCGTATACGGCAATCCATGACCTTCTTGTGGAAATAATTGATAAAACCGGCTATGGGTTATTTATCAGTGCGATGCCAGGGGGCGCACAGAGACAGGCTAATGTAGAAATGCTTGTTGAGAAAGCAAGAGCATTTGAAGGGACGAGTTATAAAGGTCTGTTTAATTTCGTACGCTATATTGAGCAACTGAAAAAATATGATGTTGATTATGGCGAAGCAAGTATCATAGACGAACAGGATGACACAGTCCGTATTATGAGTATTCATAAAAGTAAAGGTCTGGAGTTTCCAATCGTTTTTGTAGCCGGAACAGGCAAGCAATTCAATACACAGGATCTGAAAGGAAGTATTGTGATCCATCCGAGAAACGGAGTTGGAATTGACGTTGTAGATCTTGAGATGAGGACAAAGGCACCGACTTTTTTGAAGAAAATGATCCAGGAGAAGACAAAGCTTGAGAATCTTGCAGAAGAACTCCGTGTGCTTTATGTAGCGATGACAAGAGCGAAAGAAAAGCTGATTCTGACAGGCAGTCTGAAAATAGGAGAAGACGGCCTGGAACCATATGTGAATCATATGACAGACAGGGAATCTCCATTGAGCCTTTATCAGTTAGAGGGCGCAAACCGTTATCTGGACTGGATTCTTCCGGCACTTCTTCAGGCAGAAGATCTCAAGAGGGAAGATGGTTTGTGTGGAATTCTCAAAACAGAAAGCGAAGAGGTTCAGCAATTGCCGATTCAAGTCCGGATTTTTGATGCAGGAGAGATGGATTTTACAGAAGATGCACAGCGACAGGCGGAAATAATTGCAAGAGAAGTGCTTGAACACTGGGATACATCGAAGGTTTATCTTCCGGGAGCAGAAGAAAAGCTGGAACAGCAGATGAATTTCCTGTATCCATATAAAGAAGAAGGAAAAATGAAGCTGAAATTTACAGTTTCAGAGTTGAAGAAGCGTGAGTCTTTGCGGGAAGAAGCAGGAGAAGAATTGATTCAGGAACCGGAGATTGTGCCACTGCTTCCACATTTCATGGAAGAACAGGATGAAGGACTGACAGGAGCTTCAAGGGGAAATGCTTATCATAAATTTCTCGAGCTTCATGATTTTTCAAAAGAGTATACAGAGGAACTTCTGAAAGAAGAAATCGAACGGTTCTATCAGGCAGGGAGATTGTCAAAAGAGATGGCAGACTGTATCCGCACGAAAGATATTCTTGCGTTTTTAAATAGTGAGAGTGGAAGACGAATGACACAAGCAGCAGGAAATGGGAAGCTCCGGAAGGAACAGCCATTTGTTCTTGAAGTAGCTGCTTCAGAGATTTATCCGGAAATCTATCCGGATATTCAGAAGAGAAGTCAGGAAACGGATGAAAATCGAAAGGAAGAGACCATTCTCGTCCAGGGAATTATTGATGTCTGGTTCGAGGAGGAAGACGGGCTTGTACTACTGGACTATAAGACGGATAGAGTCAGAAATGCATCTCAATTGAAAGAACTGTACCATGCACAGCTTGATTACTATGCCCAGGCGCTGGAGCAGCTGTTAGAGAAGCCGGTGAAGGAGAAGATCATCTATTCCTTTGCCTTGAAGGAGGAGATCATCTTATGAAATATTTCTGGTATTACCTGATATTTATCAATTTATTTGCATTTTGTACCTATGGGATTGATAAATGGAAAGCGAAGAAAGGCGCATGGAGGATTCCGGAGAAAACGCTACTAATCCTTGCACTGATCGGTGGAAGTGCAGGAGCAATCGCAGGTATGATGTGCTTCCGGCATAAGACACGGAAAGCAAAATTTATGATTACAGTGCCTGTGATCTTTGTTGTGGAGGTAATCTTGCTGGTTATTTGGCTTTTGTAAGAAAGAAAAAAAGAAAAATATTCTTTATCGCATCATCAATTTGCACAGTTAAAGTGCTGAAATTATTATCAAAGAAACAAGATTTTACAAAATCTTGTTTCTTTTTTTTCAACTTCTTTTCGAATGAAAAAAAATCTGTTAATATAACACATAGGAATACTAGAGTTATTGGTTGCAGAATACTGTGAATAGCATGAAAGCAGCTGGGAAAGGAGTTTGACAAGATGCCAAAATTAAATGAAAATTATCAGAATGTAAAAGACAGTTATCTTTTTGCAGAGATCGCAAGAAGAGTAAAAGTATATGAGGAAACACATCCGGAGAAAGCAGCGGATATTATCCGTCTCGGAATCGGTGATGTGACATTGCCATTGACAAAGAGTGTGATCGAGGCACTTCATGAAGCAGTAGATTCTCAGGCCGTATCTGAGACATTCAAAGGATACGGACCGGAGCAGGGATATGCATTTGCGCAGGAAGTAATCGCAGATTATTATGCGCGCAATGGTGTAGAAGTAAAAGTATCTGATATTTTTATTTCTGATGGAGCAAAAAGTGATACGGGAAATATTACAGAGCTTTTTGCAAAGGATAACGTGGTTCTCGTTCCGGATCCGGTTTACCCTGTTTATGTAGATACAAATACAATGGACGGAAAGAATATCATCTATATGAACGGAACAAAAGAAAACGATTTCCTTCCAATGCCGGATGAAAATGTAAAGGCAGATATCATTTACCTGTGTTCTCCGAACAACCCGACAGGAGCATGCTATAATAAAGAGCAGTTAGAGGCGTGGGTTTCCTATGCACTGAAAAATGATGCTGTGATCCTGTATGATTCCGCATACGAAGCATTTATCACAGATCCTACACTTCCGAGAAGTATCTATGCGATCGAGGGTGCAAAGAAATGTGCGATCGAGTTCTGTTCCCTTTCTAAGACAGCAGGATTCACAGGTACACGTTTCTCTTACACAGTTGTTCCGGAAGAGCTTGTGTTCGAGACATCAAATGGAGAAACATTGAGTCTGCACAACATGTGGAACAGAAGACAGTGTACAAAGTTCAACGGAACACCGTATATCATCCAGTATGCGGGAGCTAAGGTATTCACAGAAGAGGGCATGAAAGAGTGTCAGGAGAATATTGGATATTACCGTGAAAATGCACATATGATCGCTGAAACACTTGAGAAGAAAGGAATCTCATTTACAGGCGGCGTGAACTCACCATACATTTGGTTCGAGTGCCCGAAGGGAATGGAGTCCTGGGAGTTCTTTGATTATCTTCTTGAAAATGCACAGATTGTCGGAACACCGGGAGCAGGATTTGGAGAAAATGGAAAGAATTATTTCCGTCTGACATCCTTTGGAAAACATGAGAAGACAAAGGAAGCAATGGAACGTTTTAATACATTATTCTAAGATATAAAGTGAACGGATTACGTGCATAACAGAAGAAAGTTATCATAGTGACGGTTTACAGAAGGAAAAAGAGAAGCTATTCGTGCTTCTCTTTTTATCGTCAGGCAAAACTATCGTCAGGCAAAGCGGGAATCCTGAACAGCAACATTTTGTATTACATTAGAAACAAATCTGGTGTGAGTTTACAAGACCGTACAAGTTTGGTATGATAGAAACGGTATATCAGATTTTGAAATGTAGAAAGGATGGAACGTTAAAATGAAAATTGGTATTGGTAACGATCACTCCGCACTGGAGCTGAAAGCAGAAATCGTAGAATTTCTGAAAGAGAAAGGTCATGAGGTTGTAGATTATGGAACCTATACATCCGAAAGTTGTGACTATCCGGTATATGGAGAGAAAGTGGCCCGTGCAGTTGTAGCAGGAGAAGTAGAGAAGGGAATCCTGATCTGCGGAACAGGACTTGGAATCTCTCTTGCAGCGAATAAAGTAAAAGGAATCCGTGCATGTGTCTGCAGCGAGCCATTTACAGCGAAGATGTCAAGAGCACACAATGATTGTAATGTACTTGCATTTGGAGCTCGTGTGGTAGGTGGAGAACTTGCAAAGATGATCGTAGATACATGGATCAATACAGAATTCGAAGGCGGCCGTCATCAGCGCAGAGTAGATCTGCTGATGGAGATCGAGGAGAAAAACTAAAAGATTTTACGAAAGAGACTTCTGCGTTACATTTTATCAGAGCGTAGGAGTCTTTTAAAAAGGGGAAGAAAAATGCAGGAATATGATTTATCACAATGGGTTTTATTCTTTTTTCTTTACAGTTTTTTGGGATGGATATGGGAAAGCTGTTATGTTTCTGTCAGAAAGCACCGCTGGGTGAACCGCGGATTTATGCATGGTCCGATGCTTCCGCTCTATGGTTCCGGAGCAATGGTTGTCCTGATTGTGACGATTCCGGTCAGAGATAACATCCTGCTTGTCTTTCTTATGGGAATGATCGGTGCGACAATCCTGGAGTATTTTACAGGAATTACGATGGAGCGTCTGTTCCACGTAAGGTACTGGGATTATAGAAACCTGAAATTTAATGTCAGAGGATACATTTGTCCACTGGCAAGCTTGTGCTGGGGAGTATTCTCCATTCTTATGGTAAAGGTCGTACATATTCCATTTGAACATATGGTATTGTTGATTCCGGTTACAATAGCCGATATCCTTGCATTTGTTCTGACAATCGCAGCAGCAGTTGACTTCACACAGTCCTTCAACGAGGCTATGGATATGAAACGTATCCTTGTACAGCTTGAAGCCAGCAAAGAACAGATCCAGAAGATGCAGGAGCGCCTGAAAGATGCTTCTGAGGAAATGCAGGACAGACTGAAAGATGCATCAGAAGGTGTTCAGGAACGGCTGAAACGTGCATCTGAAGGGGTACAGGAGAGGCTTGAGGACAGCTATCTGTTGTATGAAGAGCGTAAAGAGATGAAAGCAGCGGAGAAGCAGACAAGAAAAGAATTGTATCTTGCGAAGATAGAAGAACAGCGTAGAGAACGAAAAGAACAGCTTACACAGCTTTCAGAGAAGGTTGAGGCACTGCTTCGTACTGTCCGACTGGAGAATGAAGCACAAGAGTCTGAATCGAAAGGAAACTGGAGAAAAGAACTTGCCCAGATGCGTTCCAATATATTAAGTGAGAGACGGAAATTAGGCTCACGTACAGACAGAAATTATGTAAATGCTATGAGACAGCTGAGAAGAAATCCTACAGCAGTATCAGACAAGTTTAAGAATGCAATGGAAGAATTAAAGAAAAATGCCGAGGTGAAGTAAATGACAAAGAAACAGCGTGCGCTTGAAGTGATTGAAAGGCTGAAGAAAGAGTATCCGGATGCCGGATGCACACTTGATTATGATCAGGCATGGAAATTGCTTGTCAGTGTAAGGCTGGCAGCTCAGTGTACAGATGCAAGAGTAAATGTAGTCGTGGAAGGTCTTTATGAGAAATATCCAACAGTAGAAGCACTGGCAGATGCTCCGGTGGAAGATATTGAAGAGATTGTACGTCCTTGTGGTCTTGGAAAGAGTAAGGCAAGAGATATCAGTGCCTGTATGAAGATGCTTAGGGATGAATATGGTGGAAAGGTTCCTGATGATTTTGATGCTTTATTAAAACTTCCGGGAGTCGGAAGAAAGAGCGCGAATCTGATCATGGGAGATGTGTTTGGAAAACCGGCGATCGTTACAGATACGCACTGTATCCGCCTGACGAATCGTATCGGTCTGGTGGACGGAATCAAAGAACCTAAGAAAGTGGAGATGGCTCTGTGGAAGATCATCCCGCCGGAAGAAGGAAGTGACCTTTGCCACCGTCTTGTTTATCATGGAAGAGAGATATGTACTGCGAGAACGAAACCGTATTGCGACAGATGCTGTCTGGCAGATGTTTGTAAAAAGGTCGGAGTATAGTAAAAAGATTGGGGTATAACAGTCAAAATAAAAAGTCTGTGAAAAGAATCTTAAGAGTAGATTCTTTCACAGACTTTCTTTCTATCAGTCTAAGCTAACTCAATAGCACCTGTTCCGCCGGCACAAGCATAGTAAGCTTTCTTATCCTCAGGTTTTACATAGATCTTAAGGTCGGAGCTGTCCATACCTTCAGCTTTGCATTTATCAAGAATCTTCTCTGCAAGTACAGCAGCGTCATATTCGCCGTTCTGATACTGGATGAAAAGATTATATGCCGGAGCAGCATTTACTGGCGCAGTTGTTTCTGTTACAGTCACTTCCGGAACAGGTTCAGCTGTTGGTGCAGCTGTCTCTACTACAGGCTGAGCAGCTAGTGCTGCAGTTGTATGTACTTCATTAATTCTTTTCTGTTTCTTCTTATCTGTTCTCTTGCTCATGGATGTTACCTCTTTTCTCTAATCTGAAAACCGAAGTCCGTGATATCTGTCCTTGCTGGTTATAATGATTCAGTAAAAAGGGGGACAACGGTCACTTTTTCTATTATATAACGAAGAGAGAAATAAGTCAAAAAAGTTGTATTTTTTCTCTGATTCGTATATCATGATAAAGTAAAAAGCCGACAGGGCAGAAAGGAAAATGTTGCCGGCGCAGTACGATGTGATTTGCGATATGCGCAGCAACAGGACAGTTAATATGAATTTTTCACAGCTTGGAAAAATACAGGAATTAAAAGGACATATGGACACATTTCGCAGAAATCATCCGAAGTTTCCAATGTTCTTAGGAGCAGTAGCTCAGAATGCAGTTGAGGAAGGTACGATCATCGAGATCAATGTGACAGCACCGAACGGAGCTCATTACGAGACAAATCTGAAGCTTCGTGCAGAAGATCTGGAATTTATCCGTGCACTGCAGGAGATGGGAAAATAAAAAATGTAAAAAAATTGAAAAAAGTACTTGCATATTTAAAAAGAGTATGATAAGATACTATTCGTGTCAAAGATAAGACACGAAATGCGGGTGTAGTTCAATGGTAGAACACCAGCCTTCCAAGCTGGATACGTGGGTTCGATTCCCATCACCCGCTTTTTTGTTGCCCTAATTTTGGAGGGCAGAATCATAGTTGTACAGAAATAGCGCAAAGCATTTTCCTGCGATTCGGTTTTGATAAACCGGATAAGGAAAGTGCTTTTTTAGAATTATTTTTGTACTATTTTTTCGTCTTGTTAACGTTGTTTCTTATATGGAGTTGTGCTATACTTTAAGAAATATTTTTGGGGTTACACTGAGCAGTAACACATTTTGGGGAAATCACAGAGGAAGAGGTAGAAAGATGAATTTTTTGGAAGAAAGAATTGTAAAAGACGGTATTGTAAAAGAGGGCAATGTTCTCAAGGTTGACAGTTTCCTGAATCATCAGATGGACATTAAACTTTTGAATCAGATGGGTGCAGAATTCAAGAAGAGATTTGCTGACAAGAACATCAACAAGATTCTTACGATCGAAGCTTCCGGTATAGGAATCGCCTGTATCGTAGCAGAACACTTTGATGTACCGGTCGTATTTGCAAAGAAGTCTCAGAGCATCAATTTAGACGGTGAGATGTATGTAGCAGAGGTTGAATCTTTCACACATAAGTGTAAGAATAATGTGATCGTTTCACAGAAATTCCTTTCAGAGGATGATCATGTACTTATTATTGATGATTTTCTTGCAAACGGATGTGCACTACAAGGACTGATCCAGATCGTTCAGTCTTCAGGAGCTACAGTAGAAGGTATCGGAATTGCAATTGAGAAAGGATTCCAGTCAGGCGGAAGAATCATCCGTAACCTTGGATTCCAGCTGGAGTCATTGGCGATTGTGGACGGAATGGACGCTTCTACGGGTCAGATTTTCTTCAGAGAGCAGAATGCAGAGAACTAAGAGACCAATATTTTTGAAAAAGCTATAGTAAGCTTAAGAAAATCTTTTGAAACATATAAAAGCCTCCTTTAGATTTACAGAGTATTCTGTAGATAGATAAAGGAGGTTCTTTTTTTAGGAGGAAACAAAATGGAGATCAATCATGTATTAATTGTAGAGGATGATAAAGAAATCAGAGAAGGCGTACAAATTTATCTGCAGAGTCAGGGGTACAAGGTATTTCAGGCAGCGGACGGAATCGAAGGGCTGGAAGTTCTTGAGAGAGAAGAGATCCATTTGGCAATCATTGATATTATGATGCCACGTATGGATGGAATCCGTATGACAATGAAATTGCGCGAAAAATATGATTTTCCTGTAATCATGTTGTCCGCAAAATCAGAAGAGGTTGATAAGATCACCGGACTTAATATCGGAGCGGATGATTATGTGACAAAGCCGTTTACACCAATGGAACTGATGGCTCGTGTGAATTCTCAATTGAGACGTTATCGCAGGTTTCTGGAGAAGCTGGCACCGCAGGAGAATGTACATGTGATCGGAGGACTTGAGATCAATGAGGATACGGTAGAAGTTACAATGGATGGCAATCCGGTGAAATTAACTCCAATCGAGTACAAGATTCTGCTTCTTTTGGCAAAGAATCCCGGAAGAGTCTTTTCATCCGAAGAGATTTATGAAAGAGTATGGCAGGAAAAGGCAATTAATACAGATACGATCATGGTACATGTAAGAAATATTCGGGAGAAGATCGAGATTGACCCGAAGAAACCAAAATATTTAAAGGTGGTGTGGGGAGTTGGATATAAACTTGAAAAGCAGCCGTAAGATAAGGACAATAGTAACCATAGTAATACTCAGCCTGTTTGCAGCAGGAATTGTGGGAAGTTATTATATGGTGAGTAGAAATAATATCGCATCGACAGTTACAGTAGAGGAGGATATAGAAGATTGTATAGAGAGGATGGACTATTCTCTTGCGACTGGAAACCGCATTCTGTATAACGAGGTCACAGGTGTGAAGGATGCGTCGGAGCAAATGGAGATGATGTCAAACAGTGCATTTTCTCTCTTTAAAAAATATATGGATTATCAGATTTTTGATAAAGAGGGCAATCCTTTATTTAAAGAAAACGATGATCAGATAAACGAGGCGTTGAAGTCAAATGATTCGTATGCGCTGAAAATTGAATACAAGTATGGCACAGCAGGAACAATGTCAAATGTAACAGTTAGCGGTACGAAATTGGTACCGGAAGAAGCATACAATATTGAGAAAGATCTGTCCTATTATTGTATGGACGCAGATCTGGAGGATTTGATTGAGGATGAAAAGCAAACAGATGGAATCAGTATCGTCTATGGAATGACAGATGCAAATTATGATGAATTCATTTCTGCAAATCAGGAGGAGGATGAGTATGTGGAATATAATTATTCCATGTTCTGGAGTTCTGCTGCACTCTTCTTTTTAGGAGTTCTGTTTGTAGCGTTCTTTCTTCCATGTATTCCGAAAGTTGGAAGATACGAAGGAAAATTATTCCATATGCCATTCGAACTTGCAGTGATTCTGGGGATTTCTGCATTGGGTATAGGTTATTCGGCATTTGCGGAATTAGTACACTGGTCATTTGAGAACTATCATCCGTCTGTAAATATTATGTGGAATACGATCAGTATGCTTGGAATCAACTGGATCATCTGGTTCTGCCTGCTGGGAGTTTTCTTCTGCGTGGCGGAGAGTCTCAGACTTATATTTACAGATAGAAGAAATTACTGGAAAGAACACACAATAGCAGGAATGTTGATTCGTTGGGGAAAGGAAAATCGTGGAGAAGTACATGAAAAAAGATATTTATTGAAGAAAGCATGGAAAGATGTTAAAGCATTTTTGCATCATCAATATGAAGCGATTCTTCAGACAGACTTACGTGATAAAGGAAATAAAGGAATCCTCAGAATCGTGATTTTGAACTTTCTTCTGCTCTTAGTAGTGAAATTATTTTCTTACAGTATGGGATTACTTCCGTTGGCGATTTATTCTATTATCTTATTCTTTGTAATGAAGAAAGTACTAAATGGAATCAAGAAGAAATATCAGCTGCTGCTTAAATCAACGAATCAGCTGGCAGAAGGTCATCTTGATCTTCCGATTGAAGGTGATGTCGGAATCTTCCGTCCGGTTCAGGATGAATTAAAGAAGATTCAGAGTGGATTTAAGAAGGCAGTAGATGAAGAAGTGAAAAATGAGCGTATGAAGACAGAGCTTGTGACAAATGTTTCTCATGATCTTCGTACTCCGCTGACCGCGATCATTACTTACATTGACCTTTTAAAGAATGAAAAAGATGAAGAAAAGAGAAAAGAATATACAGAAGTACTTGAGAGAAAATCTCTTCGTCTGAAAGCCCTGATCGAGGATCTCTTTGAGATGAGTAAGGCGGCTAGTAAGACAATCCAGATGAATTATATGAAGGTAGATCTTGTGGGATTGATCCGTCAGGCGGAGCTTGAGAACGAGGAAAAGATTCAGGAAGCACATTTGGAGTTCCGCTGGAAACTTCCGGAAAGTAAGGTGGTTCTCTGGTTGGATAGTGAAAAAACATATCGAATTTTTGAGAACTTGATTGTTAATATCACAAAATACGCAATGCCGCACACGAGAGTTTATATCGAAATGAATGAGCGGCCGGATGACGTGCAGATCTTTATGAAAAATGTTTCCGCAGGGGAATTGAATTTCAATACAGAGGAGATCACGGACCGTTTTGTAAGAGGAGATTCTTCAAGAAATACCGAAGGATCTGGACTTGGCCTGGCAATCGCTAAGAGCTTTGCACAGTTGCAGCATGGTAATTTGAATATTACAACAGAGGCAGATTTGTTTAAGGCAGAGATCATACTTCCTAAATTAGAGATGAGAGAGAAAAAAGAAGAAAATTTTGTACTGGAAAATAACGCAAAAGAATAGTATTGTTAGATTAGATAAAATATTGAGAAGAATGCGTTAGGAGGAATGAAACATGAGATATGAAATCAAAGGTGATACACTTCCGGTGGTAGTCTGCTATCTGGAAAATGGTGAGAAAATGATCACAGAACGTGGATCGATGAGTTGGATGTCTCCGAACATGAAGATGGAAACCACATCAAATGGAGGAATCGGAAAAGCATTTGGAAGAATGTTTTCAGGCGAGGCATTGTTCCAGAACCGTTATACAGCAACGGGAGGTAATGGGATGATCGCATTTGCATCCAGTTTTCCGGGGCAGATCGTAGCGCGCCAGATTGCACCGGGCCAGGAACTGATTGTACAGAAGTCAGGATTTCTCGCTTCAGAAGAAGGTGTTGATCTCTCTATTTTCTTTCAAAAGAAATTCGGAGCAGGATTTTTTGGTGGAGAAGGGTTTATCATGCAGAGACTTTCAGGAAATGGAATAGCATTTCTGGAATTTGACGGACATGTGGTAGAATATGAACTGAGACCGGGACAGCAGATAGTAGTGGATACCGGATATCTTGCAGCAATGGATGCGACTTGCAGTATGGAAATTCAGACAGTACCGGGACTTAAGAATATGGTATTCGGTGGTGAAGGTGTGTTCAATACAGTTGTCACCGGACCTGGACATGTATGGCTTCAGACAATGCCAATCTCCAGCGTGGCGGGAGAACTTCTGAGATATATGCCGGCAGGAAAATAAAGGATGAAAAAGGACAGGACACTTTCGAATGAAATGAAATTTGAATGGTATTTCAGGTAAAACGAAAGTGGCTCTGTCCTTTTTGATGTGTAGATATCAGTAATTTGCATATCACATAGCATTAATTGTTCGTTTTCTCAAGATTGCGTAGATGCAGGTATACAGTATTCTTACTAATCCCCAATGCATCGGCGATTGTAATAACCGCATCCTTCAGATTGAAGATTCCTTGCTGGTAAAGGCGAAAAATGATTTCTTTATTCTTATTTGTGCTCGATATTGCTGAATCCATCAATACTTCTTGGCGAACGGTTTGAATGGTCTGCTCAAGAAGATCAGAACTACTCTGGGAAAATGTTTCATGAATCTGACCGGAGACTGTAAGACCGTCAGAATCAGATGGAATCGGAACAGCAAAGTTGCGGAAGAAATCTGCCATCGTTGTATTCATATAAAAGTTGATACAGAGCAGTCCGATAATTCTGTCCTTCTCTCCTTTGACAGGAATTGTAGTTGACTTCAGAGGTTCTCCTTTTACATTTGTGGAAAAATAAATCACACCATGGTCATTCTCTTCATTGCGGCGGATCTGCTCCAGCATCTTTAATGCAAGGTCTGTAATCGGGGCTCCTTCGGCACGTCCGGTGTGATATCCGTTGATGACCTTGATTGCAGAGTGTTCATAATCCTCCAGGCTGTGCAGGACAATTTCATAACCGTTTCCGAGATAGTTGGAAAGTCCGTCGAGTGTCTGACAGTATGAGTGCAGAATCTTTTTATCAAGTGAAGTTAATTTTAAATTTCCGATTGGCATAATCATGCGTCCTTTCTGCCTGTATTGAATACAATTCATTTTTTCTTTACAGACAAATAGTTTATTGATGGTTTTATTTTATCATGGATAGACAGATTTGTGTGAAAAAGAAGTCAATGAAAAATAGTTAAGTAAATGAAATTTTATTGACTAAACGATTTTAACGTTATATAATTTCATTAAGAACTTATAATTTCAATAAATCAGGAGGTAGAATTCAATGAAAACAATTTCAACAACAAAAGCACCAGCTGCAATCGGACCATATTCTCAGGCAAAGGTAGTTAACGGAATGTTATACGCTTCAGGACAGATTCCGATTAACCCAGCTACAGGTAATGTAGATGCTACAACAATCGAAGGACAGACAGAGCAGGTTATCGCTAACATCGCTGCTGTTCTTGAAGAAGCTGGATCAAGCTTTGACAACGTTGTAAAGACAACATGCTTCCTTGCAGATATTGCAGATTTCGGAGCATTCAACGGAGTATACGAGAAATACTTCACAAGCAAACCGGCTCGTTCATGTGTAGCAGTTAAGGATCTTCCGAAGGCTGTTCTCGTTGAGATTGAGATCTTAGCTGTTGTAGAGTAATTCTTACAGATAGCAAAGAAAATGAAATGATGACACTGCGTTGTGAGGCGAGGTGCGAATAGAAAAGGAGTCCGTGGAAATGCGATATGTCGCATACCATGGACTCCTTTTGTTACTGTTCACACAATGTGCGACCAGCAACCTCCTTTTTACTTATTCAAGGAATCTCCTCGATCTACAACAACGCGATATCCGACAGACTCCATTCTTTGAGCCAGGCAGTTCTTGCACTGTGCCGATTCATCACCGGTGCAGATTTTGTTATCATAAAGCAAATAATCTTTGCGAACCTCTGTTGGAGACAGGTTTGGCATAACTACGTTAGCTCCGGCGAGAATTCCCTGTTCCCTTCCAGTCGGAGAAATCGTACCGAGAGCAGTTGTTGCCGGAAGGAGGACTTTTGGCAGCATAAGACGAATCAATCCAAGCAGATAAAGTGTCAATTCCAACGTTCCGGCAGGTTCATCCGCAAACTGTGTGTCGTGGTGAGGGATAAACGGACCGATTCCAACCATATGCGGATTCAGTTCCTTTAGAAAAAGCATATCATCTGCAAGATTCTCAGTTGTCTGGAAAGGTGCACCGACCATGAATCCGGTTCCAATCTGATAGCCGATCGATTTTAAATCCCATAAGCAGTTCTGCCGGTGAAGTGCACTTAAGGAAGCAGGATGAAGCATACGGTAATGTGCATCATCATAAGTTTCATGACGAAGTAAATAACGGTCAGCGCCGGCATCAAATAAAGTCTGGTATGCATCATGCTCCATCTCTCCAACGGAAAGCGTGATTGCGCAGTCCGGCCAGCTCTTATGTATGTCAGAGACAATATCAGCCAGACGCGGAACCGTGAACCAGCCATCTTCACCACCTTGAAGAACGAAGGTGCGAAAACCAAGTTCATATCCGGTTTTGCAACAGTTAAGAATCTCTTCTTTGGTAAGACGGTAGCGATGTGCATTCAGATTACTTTTGCGGATACCGCAGTAATAACAATCGTTACGACAATAGTTAGTGAATTCAATTAGTCCGCGGACATAAACATTATGCCCATAGTGAGTGATTCGTACTTCGCGCGCATTTTCAAATAAATAGTCGGCAAGTTCAGGGGTTCTTCCGTCAATTAGCCGAATCCATTCATTTTTAGAGAGAGTCTGTGTATCTCGTAATTTATTTATCAATTCTTTCAGATCAGAAGTCTGTGATGTTTCATAATTACTCATTCGTTCTCGAAGCCCTCCTTCAGAAAAGTTATTCCCATTATAACACAGGAAGCAGGAACTGTTTACCGAAAAGAACTGTACAAGGTAAAAAAATGTGTTAGAATAACGGTAGTGTACAACACAAATTGCTTCAAGGGAGTGATCAGATATGGCAGAAGTTAGAAAGCACATTGTTTTTCACGGTCGTGTACAGGGTGTTGGATTCCGCTATACAGCGAAATATCTGGCGAATTCACTAAATCTGGTTGGCTGGGTTCAGAACGAATGGGATGGAACCGTTACAATGGAAGTTCAGGGACGCGAATGGCTGATCAATGAACTGCTAAAAGGGCTGAACAGGAATCAGTTTATTACAATCGACTGGATGGACACAGAAGAAATTCCATTAGAGGATGAGAAAAAATTCTGGGTGAGAGACGGATACATGTAGATAAAAAGTTACTGGACACGGTTCTTAGAACAGTAATGATAAAAGAAAAGGAGACTTAAGATCATGAAATTAGGATTTATCGGAACAGGAAATATGGCAGGAGCAATCATGGGCGGAATCATCAAAAAGGGAATTATTGCCCCGGAAGAGATCATCGGTTCAGATATTATGGAAGCAGGACGTGAACGTGCGAAAAAAGAGCATGGAATTCATGTGACAGCAGATAATATAGAAGTAACACAGAAAGCAGAAGTATTAGTTCTCTCTGTAAAACCACAATTCTATGCACAGACAATTGCTGAGATCAAAGATGCAGTAAGAGAAGACCAGCTGATTATTACAATCGCACCGGGCAAGACTCTCGCATGGCTCGAAGAGCAGTTTGGAAAGAAAGTTAAGATTGTAAGAACAATGCCGAATACACCAGCATTAGTTGGAGAGGGAATGACAGCGGCATGCCCGAATGATGCAGTGACAGAAGAAGAAAAGAACTATGCACTGGAGCTTCTTAGCTCTTTTGGTAAAGTAGAAATCGTGCCGGAGCATTTGATCGATGCAGTTGTTGCAGTCAGCGGAAGTTCACCGGCGTATATCTTTATGATGATCGAGGCAATGGCAGACGGAGCGGTAGCCGAGGGAATGCCTAGACCACAGGCGTATCAGTTCGCAGCACAGGCAGTACTTGGAAGTGCAAAGATGGTACTCGAGACAGGGAAGCATCCGGGAGAACTGAAAGATATGGTGTGTTCACCGGCAGGAACAACGATTGAGGCAGTGCGTGTACTTGAGAAATTTGGACTTAGAAGCGCAGTGATCGAGGCAGAGAAAGTCTGTGCAGATATGTCCAGAAATATGTAAGAAGTGATTGAAACATATTACAGTTTAGCGTAAATGAAAAATGAATTACAGCAATCAGAAAATGTAGAAACAGTTTGTTGGGAAAGGAAAAAATATGGGGATTTATGATATTGGAATCATTGGTGGCGGAACTGCAGGGATGACTGCGGCTATCTATGGCCAGCGTGCAGGAAAGCAGACCGTACTCTTCGAGGGAACAACCTTCGGCGGACAGATCACATCTTCTCCGAATGTGGAAAATTATCCTGGAATTGCAAGTGTGAGTGGCAGTGAATTCTCTATGAATCTGATGGATCAGGCAGTAAAGCTGGGAACACAGACTATGATGGAGCAAGTGACAGGTATCCGTGAAGAAGCGGATTATAAAGTGATTGTAACAACGGAAAAAGAATATGAATGTAAAAGCATTATTCTTGCCACGGGTGTAACACACCGCCATCTTGGAGTTCCGGGAGAGGAACGTCTGACAGGTGCAGGAGTTTCATACTGCGCAACTTGTGATGGAATGTTTTTCCGGGGAAGAGAAGTTGCAGTTGTCGGAGGTGGAAGTACAGCACTCCAGGATGCAGAATTTTTATCAAATTACTGTAGCAAAGTTTATCTGATTCACAGAAGAGACGAATTTCGGGGAGAAGATCAGATTGTAAAACGTCTGCAAGAGAAAGAAAATGTAGAGTTTATCTTAAATACAACTGTTCAGGAAATCCGTGGAGAGCAGATGGTGGAAAGTCTGCGGCTTTTGAATAAAGTAACAGGAGAAGAATCAGGACTTGCTGTTTCCGGAATTTTCGTAGCTGTCGGACAGATTGCACAGAATGAAAAATTTGCTGATGTTGTTCAGTTAGATGAGGGGGGATTTATTGTTGCCGGAGAAGATTGCAAGACGTCAGAAGCGGGAATCTATGCAGCAGGAGACTGCCGGACAAAAGAAGTACGTCAGCTTACAACAGCGGCAGCGGACGGTGCAGTAGCTGCACTTGCCGCATGTAAATATATAGCAGATGCTGCTGAAAAATAAGATTATGATGTCTTAGGTATGTAATTGTAATTCGTAATCTACAACCAGACAGAAAAGAAAAAACAAGTACCACAATTAGTAGTTGCTGATTGTGGTACTTGTTTGAGTTAGAAATAAATATTCAATATTAATCTACGAACATCTTCATTCCCATCCATTGTTTCATATGTTCAATCATATTTTCATCAGGTTCAATATAAACACAAGTCATTTTCTGATTGATCGGGATCATGATTGCGAAAATCTTTGCATTTGCATTTCCGGATGAAAAATCGCAAGTTGTTTCCGGATGATAAGAGTCCAGTCGGTGAGATCCTTTTGGGGCAATAATCTCGGCATTCTGAATATCTAAGTTCATTTTGGATTTTCTTTTCTCTTTGCTGTAAATTGCATCAATATCCAGATCGTGATTCAGAAGGGAATATTCATACTCCACATTTAAGAGTGGAAATGCAAAATAATAAGCAAGTAAAGCCAGGATTGCTGCAAGAGCAAAAGCAAAGAATCCAAGAAACGGCATTCCTCCGATTGCGACCGCAACGATCACTACAATAATAAGAATGCGGATGATAAAATCCATTGGTTTTGATTTTCTGGCTACAATATGTTCACATAATGCGTCATTCATAAGTTATAAGTCCTTTCTTATATAGTATTTAATATATATCAATTACACCGCAGTGCAATTTTTTCCTTTTTCAGCATGAAGATAGTTCATAACCATTGTTGCAATCTTAAATGTCATTGCATCTTCAAACTGTCTCAAATCAAGACCGGTACGCTTTTCAATCTGTTCCAGACGATAGATCAGCGTGTTGCGGTGCATATGGAGCTGGCGTGAAGTCTCGGCAATGTTCAGATTGTTCTGAAGAAAACGGTTAATCGTCAAGAGCGTCTCATCGTCCAACTTGTCAGGAATCTCGTCTAAGAAAACTTCCTGGAGAAAGCTTTCGCACAGAGAAGCAGGAAGTTGATAAATCAGGCGTCCAATCCCCAGTTTATTGTATGGAAAGACAGTCTGTTCCGGATAGAAGAGTTTTCCAACCTTCAGTGCAAGGCTTGCCTCCCGAAAAGCCACGGATAATTCCAAAAGAGAAGGAATCATCTGACTAAAAGAAACCTGAACATGTGCAAGAGCTTCCGCATTCAGTGTATCAACAATCGCATGAGCCAGATGTCTTGCATATTCATCAGCAGAATCTTTGGAATCCTTTGTCTCATGAAATGGATATAATACAGCCAGTCGCTCTTTTGAAACAGGAACGATATAAGCTTTTGTTTGAGAAGGAAACAGATTTTTAAGAATCTCTCCTACAATCTCATCAGGTTCCTTCATTTCGATCAAAAAGAGAATTCGATTTTCTTCCGGCGCAATGTGAAGACGTGCGGCACGCTGATGTACATCATAGGAAGGAACACCGCCGGTCATCAGTCCCATAAGAAAATCATTTTTATTATATTTTTCCCGGTAGGCAAGGCAGAGACAGCGGATCTGTTCCAGGGCCAGCTGTTCTTGTTCAGAGTCTTCGGCAGTCACTGTAAGTGCGATTCCTGTTAAACGTTTTAGTTCATTGAGTCCTTTTTCAAGTTCGGATGTATTAGCCATTAGTACTTCTCCGTAAATAAAACAAAATAATAATAGATGGAAGAAAGGCTGCACCTTCCGAGAAAAGTACAGCCCCCTCCGTGTTTAGTTTAATTGTAAAGGATTAGTTTGTAATAGTCAACTCTGTGTCTTTGTCAAAGAGATGAATCTTCTCCATATCAAGTGCAAATACTGCGTGATCTCCGGTTCTGAGTGTTGTACGTGGGTTAACACGTGCTGTCATCTGAGTTCCCTCAAGATCAAAGTACAGGAATACTTCTGCTCCAAGCAGCTCGTAAACTTTGATTGTAGACTCAATTACGCTGTCAGGAGAGTTACTGATGAACGCCTGTGAATCATGTACATCTTCCGGACGAATACCAAGAACAACTGTCTTTCCGTCATATCCGCCATCGATCAGTGCCTGCTTCTTAGAAGCCGGTACTTTAAGAACATGTTTTCCAACTGTAAGAGTAACATCATTTCCCTTGATTGTACATTTTGCATCCATGAAGTTCATCTGAGGTGATCCGATGAATCCTGCTACGAACAGGTTGCATGGTGTATTGTAAAGAGCCTGTGGTGTATCTACCTGCTGAACAACTCCGTCTTTCATAACAACGATTCTTGTTCCAAGTGTCATAGCTTCTGTCTGGTCATGTGTTACGTAGATGATTGTAGCACCCAGATTCTCATGAAGCTTGGAAATCTCGATACGCATCTGAACTCTCAGTTTAGCATCCAGGTTGGAAAGTGGCTCATCCATAAGGAATACCTTAGGATTACGAACGATAGCACGTCCCATAGCAACACGCTGTCTCTGTCCACCGGAAAGGGCCTTCGGTTTACGGTCGAGCAGTTTCTCAAGATCAAGGATTTTGGCAGCCTCACGAACCTTCTTATCAATCTCATCTTTCGGAACTTTACGAAGTTTCAGTCCGAAAGCCATGTTATCATATACTGTCATATGTGGATACAGAGCGTAGTTCTGGAATACCATTGCGATATCACGATCCTTTGGCTCTACATCGTTCATTACTTTTCCGTCGATCTTAAATGTACCGCCGGAGATATCCTCCAGACCAGCGATCATACGAAGTGTTGTAGATTTACCACATCCTGATGGTCCTACGAAGATGATGAACTCCTTGTCAGCGATTTCAAGATTGAAATCTTTTACTGCGTGAAATCCGTTAGGATAAATTTTCTGAATTCCCTGAAGAGATAAACTTGCCATTATAAGTGCCTCCTTAAATGATTACTTTTTACTTGTTTGACTAAATTTGGTTTTGTTTTTTAATTGGTAGTTGAATTTGGTTTGTTTAACTTATGTACTTAGTATAGCGTTAGGCACGAAAATCAACAATGTCACAAGTGACTAAAAAATGGAGGGGAAAGTGTACATTTCAACCATATCACAGCATTTCAGTGTACAGAATGAACAGTGATTGGATTTTACGGGAATGAAACAGCTGTAATACTTCTTGAAGTTAGGAAATAAATCCGCTACAATAAGACTATTCACAGTCTATAGAAAACTGCGAACGATTATAATAGAAGAAAAGAGGAATTAAACATGGCAAATCCAGTAGTTACATTTGAAATGGAAAATGGCGATATCATGAAAGCAGAACTGTATCCGGAAGTAGCACCGAACACAGTGAACAATTTTGTGTCACTTGTAAAGAAAGGTTTCTATGACGGAGTGATCTTTCACCGCGTGATCAGTGGGTTCATGATCCAGGGAGGAGATCCGGAAGGAACAGGAATCGGTGGTCCTGGATATTCAATCAAAGGAGAGTTTGCACAGAATGGTGTGGCGAACAACCTTGCACATGACGCAGGAGTTCTTTCTATGGCACGTGCAATGCATCCGGATTCAGCAGGAAGCCAGTTCTTCATTATGCATAAGAAAGCACCACACCTTGACGGAGCTTATGCTGCATTTGGTAAGATTACAGAAGGAATGGATGTAGTGAATAAGATTGCTGAGACAGCAACAGACTACAGCGACCGCCCGCTTGAGAAACAGGTAATGAAGAAAGTTACTGTTGAGACATTCGGAGAGGATTATCCGGAGCCGGAAACAGTATAGTTCATAAAAACTTTATACTTTTAACGAAATTATTAGCACTCTTTTGAAAGGAGTGCTAATTTTCTATTGACTTTTAAATTTTGCTGTACTAGAATGTCCATTAGGCAGGCAAATATACTATCGATATCAGCGAAAAAGCTGATTGACAGCCGATATTAAAAGAAACGTAACTGAGCAGTTACGGATAGATTATAAATAAAAAGGAGTGCAGTAAAATGGCAGTTAAAAAAGGTACTTTATCAATTGACAGCGAAAACATTTTTCCTATTATCAAGAAATGGGTTTATTCCGATCATGATATCTTTGTACGTGAACTCGTATCTAACGGATGTGATGCGATCACTAAGCTGAAAAAGCTGGATATGATGGGAGAATATGAACTTCCGGAAGGATACAAACCGAAGATCGAAGTAATTGTCAATCCAGAAGAGAAGACAATGAAGTTTATCGATAACGGACTTGGTATGACAGCAGAAGAAGTAGAGGAGTATATCACTCAGATCGCATTTTCAGGTGCGACACAGTTTCTTGAGAAATATAAAGACAAGACAACAGAAGATGATATGATTGGACACTTTGGTCTTGGATTCTACTCAGCATTCATGGTAGCTGACGAAGTTCAGATTGATACTCTTTCCTATAAAGAAGGTGCGAAACCGGTACACTGGGCAAGTGAAGGCGGTACAGAGTATGAGATGCAGGAAGGAAATAAGACAACAGTCGGAACAGAGATCACACTGTATCTGAATGAGGACAGCCTTGAGTTTGCAAATGAATATCGTGCAAGAGAAGTACTTGAGAGATATTGCTCTTTCATGCCAACAGAGATCTTCCTTTCCAAGGCAAATGCAGAGCCTGAGTATGACACAATCGAAGAGGATGATGTTCTTGATACAGATACTGTTGTGGAGCACATCACAGAAGAGCCAAAGGAAGGCGAAGAGGGCGAACCGAAGAAAAAAGCAAAAATTGTAAGACGTCCGGTATCTATCAGTGATACACATCCGCTTTGGACAAAGAATCCAAGTGAGTGTACGAAGGATGATTATATTGATTTCTACCGTAAGGTATTCATGGATTATAAAGAGCCACTGTTCTGGATCCATCTGAACATGGATTATCCATTTAACTTAAAGGGAATTCTTTACTTCCCGAAGATCAATACAGAGTATGATCCATCGAAGGAAAGATTAAACTTTACAATAATCAGGTCTTTATCGCAGATAATATTAAAGAAGTAATCCCAGAGTTCCTTATGGTACTTAAGGGAGTGATCGATTGTCCGGATCTGCCGCTGAACGTATCACGTAGCGCACTGCAGAACGACGGATTTGTAAATAAAGTTGCTGATTACATTTCTAAGAAGGTTGCTGACAAGCTGAACGGAATGTTCAAGACAGACCGTGAGAATTATGAGAAATACTGGGATGACATCAGCCCATTCATTAAGTTCGGCTGTCTGAAGGATGAGAAATTCGGTGAGAAGATGAAGAACTCTATGCTTTACAAGAATCTTGATCACAAATATATGACTCTCGAAGATATCATCAAAGAAGCCAAAGGTGAAGATGCTGACGTAGCAAGGCAGAAGAAACTAAGGAAGAAGAAACAAAAACAGACGCAGAAGAGTCTAAGGACGCAGATGCGAAGGAAGAAGAGAAGACAAGAATCTTCTATGTAACAGATGAAGTACAGCAGAGCCAGTATATCAACATGTTCAAGGCTCAGGGACAGGATGCGATCATTCTGACACACAACATTGATTCTGCATTTATCACATACCTTGAGCAGAAACATCAGGAAGTTCAGTTCTTGAGAATTGATGCAGATGTACATGATTCTTTGAAAGACGAAGTTGCAGAAGATGAGAAGGAAGAATTCCAGAAGACAACAGACAGCCTTGTTGAAATCTTCCGCAAAGAGCTTGGCAATGAGAAGCTTGATGTCAAAGTTGAAAAGCTCAAAGATGAGAATGTAGCATCTATGGCAGTTCTTTCTGAGGAAAACAGAAGAATGCAGGAGATGATGAAGATGTATGGTATGGGCGGCATGGATGCATCCATGTTCGGAAGCCAGGCAACACTGGTTCTTAACGCCAACCATCCGCTGGTTCAGTTCCTTGTAGCAAATAAGGACAGCAAGAACGTGTCAATCATCTGCAAACAGCTGTATGATCTTGCAATGCTTGCTCATAAGCCGTTAAGTCCGGAAGAGATGACAGCATTTGTTAAGAGAAGCAATGATATCATGATGCTTCTGACAAAATAATAAAGTAAAATGATGAGAAACATGTTCCATGAGTTTCTCATCATTGGCAGTAATAAGTTCAGCCGCTTCACGATTATTTGACCGTGAGGCGGCTGTTATTATGTGCGCCTTGCGGCACACATTGCTAATGGATTTTTAAATTTACATCAACTCAAATGCAATCTCTTTTTTTAAAAAGAACTTCTTTACCATCTCATCCCATTCGCGTTCCAGGGTCTTATCCATCATAAAACTCTTGAAGGAAGTTCCTGTTACGCAGGTGAGATGAGTTCCATCGTAACGTATATTCAAATATAGTCCCTGCACGTCAGCAGGATTAAGTCCCAGTTCTTTCTGTTCAATCAGACGGGAAATATTCTTTGAATTCAGGCTGAAGACAAAATAAAAACCGAGCGGTGTTTTCTTTCCCTTAATTAAGGAAAAACAAAATTCACGCAGATTTTTCCAAAGAGAATATTCCGGAATCTCTTCTTCGGAATCAAAGAAATCTTTCTGTATATACCCGTCAATCCGAAAGGTATTAAACGTAATAATCTCTCCTTCAATAAAAGAGAAATTGTCAAATGTCTCTTTTAACAGAAGGTGAGACATGAAGTTTTTTACATTTGTTAAAGTCAGTGAAATCATAGAAATCAGATACCTCCGCAGCTGTTTAAGTTCTTAATCGTCTACCTATCATTGTACTAAAAGGAATGGCGAGATACAAGCGCAGATTTGTTGACTTTTATTGCTAAAAAATGTACTATTAAAACAGTATGGGATTCTATACAGTATATAAAAAACAGAAAGAATATAGATATATGAAGAAAACAATAAAAAGAAAGCAAAAACTGGGAATCCGGATCGGGGTCGGATGTGCGCTGGTCATTACAGTGATACTCCTGGCAGTGCAGGGTGTTAGCAATCTGACAAAGAAGCCAGTCGACACCAGTGAAGGAATTGCATATATAAAAGGCAAAGAATCTGCTGACGCAAAGACAATTGAGCAGAAGATTAATCAGTTAGAGAAGAAAGATGGTACGGGAGAGTCATCCGATACAAGAAGTATGAAGGAACGCTTTTCCGGTGCTGTTGTGATGGGAGATTCTATTGCAGCGAGTTTCACAGAGTATGATGTACTGAACACATCAAGCGTTGTTGCGAAAATTGGAATTCATTTCAGCGAACTGGATGATCAGATCGAGCAGGCAAAACAACTGGATCCGCAGATTATTTTTCTGGCATATGGGATGAATGATGTGACTAAGACAAACGGAGATGTAGACAAGTTTATCAAGGATTATTCAGATGTGATCAAGAAGATTCAGAAGGCTATGCCGGATGCGCACATTTTTGTGAATGCTGTTTTTCCGGTGCAGGAAAGTGCAGTAGAGAAGGAGCCGGCACTTGCAAATATTGCAGATTACAATGAAAAACTAGAAGCAATGTGTGAAAAGAAGCAAATCGGATACATTGATAATTCAGATATTATAGAAGACGAATACTATGAAGAAGATGGAATTCATTTTAAAGCGAATTTCTATCCAATCTGGGCAGAAAAGATGGCGGAGGTGGCAACGCTATGACAGAGAAAAGACAGCGAATGATCTCTGCGATGAAATATATACTTTTAGCAATTATCGTGGGATATCTTGTGATATTGATGCTATATGCAAGTGGAAGTAAGCGGGCTTTTTCAGAAGTATCAAAGGCTGTGAGCAGTGTATTGGACAGTAAAGAACTTGTGCAGATGGATGACCAGATGCTCAAGAGAAATTATGGACTGAACAGTGCGGACTACAAGGGTGTTTTGTATTATTCTTCTCCGTCCAGTATTTCAGCAGCGGAAGTTCTGGTGATACAGGTGAAAAATGATGCACAGATAGAAAATGTGACAAATGCGATCGCACAGAGAAAAGCACAGAGAATAGAAGATTTTGATTCTTACCTGCCGGAACAGGTGAAGCTTTTAGAGGACTCACAGGAAAGTATTCGTGGAAGATATATCTTCTTCGCAGTATCTTCGAAAGCTTCTGAATATCGCAGCGCATTTGACAAGAGTCTGTAGAAGGGGGAGCAGATGTTATTTAGTAGTATTACATTTTTGTTTTTATTTCTGCCGATCATGCTGGCAGTTTATTATATTGCACCGCCGCAATGGAAGAATCTCCTGCTGCTTGCAGGCAGTCTGATCTTCTATGCCTGGGGCGAACCGGTTTATATCATTCTGATGATACTCAGTATTTTGTTAAACTATTTTTGCGGAATGGATATTGAGAATAAGAGTGAGAATGAGGCGAAAGCAAAACGATCACTGGTCTTTGCAATAACAGTAAATATTGTTTTGCTTGTGTTCTTTAAATATTTTGGATTTTTGGTAGAAAGTACGAATACGTTGTTCGGAATCAGTATTCCATACAGGGAACTGGCATTACCAATCGGAATTTCTTTTTATACATTTCAGGAAATTTCCTATATTGTGGATGTATATCGGGGTAAGGTAAAAGCACAGCAGAGTCTGGTAAAGTATGCACTGTATGTATCCATGTTTCCGCAGCTGGTTGCCGGACCAATCGTCTGTTACGGAGATATTGAGAAGCAGCTTACCGCAAGGAAAATCTCCGGAAGAAAGTTGGGACAGGGCGCGATGCTCTTTATTATTGGACTTTCGAAGAAAGCAGTGCTTGCAAATACACTGGGAAAGATTTTTGAAGAAATCTCATCGACATCAGCAAGTAACCTGACAGTTCTGATGGCATGGCTTGGATGTATTACTTATGCATTCCAGATTTATTTTGATTTCAGCGGCTATTCAGATATGGCAATCGGACTTGGAAGAATGTTCGGTTTTGAGTTTAAGAAGAACTTTGATGTGCCGTATATTTCTAAAAGTATTACGGAATTCTGGCGCAGATGGCACATTTCTTTGAGCTCCTGGTTCCGTGAATACGTATATATTCCGCTTGGTGGAAATCATGTGACGATTTCAAGAAATATTGTAAACCTTTTGATTGTCTGGATGCTGACCGGAATGTGGCACGGAGCTGCATGGAATTTTATTGTATGGGGAATCTATTATGGAGTGGTTCTCGTACTGGAGAAATATGTCTGGGGGGCAATCGTGGATCGGTGGCCAAGTGTATTGCAGCATATTTATGCATTAGTACTGGTGCTGGTTGGCTGGGTGTTTTTCTTTAGTCCAAGCCTTGGAGCAGCACTTCGTTACCTCTTTGCAATGGTTGGCGGCGGAGCAGGATTTGCCAGTAAAGAAGTATTCTTTGTGATCCTGACACACTGGTTGTTCTACTTGTTGGCAGTAATTGGATCAACAACACTTGGATCAAGAATGCTCCGTGCAATCCTGAATGTGTCTGAGAATCATACAGTACGGACTGTAATCACACTGGTTGTTTTCTTTGGAATGCTGGCAATATCAGTTGCTTATCTGATCGCAGATACGTACAATCCGTTTTTGTACTTTAGATTCTAGAGAGTTATAGAAAACAGTGAACGACAACAATTAAGGTGAAAAGATGAAGAAAGATAGACAGAGAAAAGTACAGGAGCAATTGGTTGGTATTATATTTATTCTGACCTTGTTTCTATTCCTTATTATAAATGTTATTGTGCCTGATAGAGAAAAATCAGTGCAGGAGAACCGTATGCTTGCAACGAAGCCAAAGTTTCGCCTGAGTAGTCTGATAAGCGGAGATTATGATGAAAAATTTGAAGCTTATATGGATGATCAGTTTGTTGGAAGAGACATGTGGAGAAAGCTGAAAGTTACGGTGGACCGGATTGGTGGAAGTCGTCTGGAAAACGGTGTCTATATCGGAACGAATGGACAGCTTTTAGAACAGATTGAAGTTGCAGATGAGAATCATCTTGCCGCAAATATTAAGGCAATCAAATCATTTTCAGAGAGCCAGAAAAAGATTCCGGTTCGTATGATGCTTGTTCCGGATGCAGCAAATGTGCTGAATCATTCACTTCCAGCATTGGCAAAGCCGGAAGATCAGACGCAGATGTTCAGCATGGTGCGAAAGGATCTTGGAGATAGCGTTGAGTGGATTGACGTGTCAACGGAATTGAATAAACATAAGACAGAGAAGATTTATTACAAAACGGATCATCACTGGACGACACTTGGTGCATTTTATGCATTTCAGGCGGCGGCACCATCCCTTGGGATTGAAGGAGATCTTTCTGGGAAATATGTTTCCTATGCAGTTTCAGACAGCTTTAACGGAATGTTGGCGTCAAAAAGCGGAGTGAACCTTGGAGAGAAGGAACAGATTGATATTTATGTGCCGACAGAAGAAGATACAGACTTGATCGTAGATTATGTGGATGAAGGAAAGCGTTCCACATCCTTATATGATTCTTCTAAATTAAAGGAGAAAGATCAGTATACGGTATTTCTAGGAGGAAATTCATCCCTTCTTGATATCCGTACAGTTTCTACAAGCACAAAGCGTCTTCTCCTTGTGAAAGATTCCTTCGCAAATTCATTTATTCCGTTCCTGACGCCGTACTACAGAGAAATCGTAGTTGTGGATCCGAGATATTACAGTGGAACGATCAATGATCTTATGGATTCCTACAGAATCTCAGAGGTTCTGTTTTTATACAGCGGAAATACATTTTTCAAAGACAATAATATAAGTGGAGTGTTTGCAGTTGAGTAATCGAATCAAAGAAGAATTTTTACAGAAGAGTGAGCCGGTAAGGCTGAATAAATATTTGAGCGAGGCGGGCGTGTGTTCCAGAAGGGAGGCAGACCGCCTCATTGAGACTGGACGCGTGACAGTTGATGGACAGCGTGCGCAGACCGGTATGCGTATCGTGCCGGGACAGGTCGTGAAAGTTGGAAATAAAGTTGTCTCAAAACAGGATGAGATGATTGTGCTGGCGGTAAATAAACCGCGTGGAATCGTTTGTACAGAAGAACGCAGAGAGAGGGACAGCATTGTCCGTTTCCTGAATTATCCGGTGCGTGTGACTTATATCGGACGACTTGATAAGGATTCTCATGGACTTTTGTTGATGACGAATAATGGAGATATCATCAACAAAATGATGCGTGCAGCCAATAAACATGAGAAAGAGTATAAAGTAACTGTAGATAAAGAAATCACAGAAGATTTCCTGAAGAAGATGGCAGCCGGAGTTCCGATCCTTGATACTGTGACCCGTCCGTGTACTGTAAAAAAGATTGGAAAGTATACATTTTCCATTATCCTGACTCAAGGGCTGAACCGCCAGATCCGCAGAATGTGTGAGGCTCTCGGATATGAAGTGAAGGATCTTTTACGCGTCCGCGTGATGAACATTACACTGGATGGACTGAAGGATGGACAGTACAGAAAACTGACAGATCAGGAATTGAATGAATTATATGATCAGCTGAAAGATTCTTCCGTACTTCCGGGAGGAAAATACCAGGAACAGTGGGCAGCAGCACAAGATAATAGAACGAGACATGGGAAAGGGAAGAAGCGATGATGGATGAGCAGAAAGAAATGAATCACATGCGAGAACTGGTGGAACTTCTGAACAGAGCGAGACGTTCTTATGAGCAGGAAAATACAGAGATCATGAGCAACTACGAGTATGACAAGCTCTATGATGAACTGCAGGAGTTGGAAGAGAAGCTTGGTACGAGAATGGCAAACAGTCCGACTGTAAATGTTGGATATGAAGTACTCAGTGAGCTCCCGAAAGAACGTCATGAGCGTCCAATGCTTTCTCTGGATAAAACGAAAGATGTAGAAAGGCTGAAGGAATTCCTAGGCGGACAAAAAGCATTAATCTCCTGGAAACTGGATGGACTTACTGTTGTTCTGACCTATCAGAACGGAGAAATTGTGAAGGCAGTCACCAGAGGAAACGGAGTGATCGGTGAGGTCATTACAAACAATGCGAAAGTATTTAAAAATGTACCGCTTAAGATTCCATATCAGGGAGAACTTGTACTGCGAGGAGAGGCCGTTATTTCCTATAAAGATTTCGAGAAGATCAATGAAGAGATTGAGGATGTAGATGCGAAATATAAGAATCCACGAAATCTTTGCAGCGGTTCTGTTCGTCAGCTGAATAATGAAATCACTGCAAAGAGAAATGTAAGATTCTATGCATTTACACTCGTTCGTGCAGAAGGCGTGGACTTCCAGAATTCCAGAAAATATCAGATGCAGTGGCTTGAAAACCAGGGATTTGATGTTGTGGAGAACCATGAAGTGACAAGAGATACGATTGAAGAGGAAGTGGCATGGTTTGCCCGTGAGATTGAGCACAACGAAGTTCCATCGGACGGTCTTGTGCTTGTGTATGATGATATTGCTTACGGACAGTCACTTGGAACAACAGCGAAGTTCCCAAGAGATTCCTTTGCCTTCAAATGGGCAGATGAGATCCGCAACACAAAGCTGCTTGAGATTGAGTGGAGTCCGTCACGAACAGGTCTGATCAATCCGGTGGCGGTTTTTGAGCCGGTAGAGCTTGAAGGAACGACAGTCAGCCGTGCAAGCGTCCATAATATCAGCATCATGGAAGAACTTGAACTTGGTGTTGGAGATGAGATCCAGGTATACAAGGCGAACATGATTATTCCGCAGATTGCGGAGAATTTGACAAGAAGCGGAGTGAAAGATATTCCAAAAGTCTGTCCGGTCTGTGGAGGTGAGACGAAAATCTCTATGGAAAATGAGACAAAGACGCTGTATTGTACCAATCCGAAGTGTCAGGCAAAGCATGTGAAGTCCTTTGCACTTTTTGTGAGCAGAGATGCGATGAATATTGAGGGCCTTTCAGAGGCGACACTGGAGAAATTCATTTTCCACGGTTATGTGAAAGACTTTACAGATCTCTTCCATCTTGATAACTACAGAGATGAGATCATGACAATGGATGGCTTTGGCGAAAAATCTTTCCTGAAACTGCAGAGCAGTATTGAAAAGGCAAGAAAGACAACACTTGCAAGACTGGTTTATGGTCTCGGAATCCCGGGAATCGGAAGTGCGAATGCGAAGGTGATCTGCCGGGCACTTGGAAATGATTCGCAACGCGTACTTCAGGCAGAAGAGGCAGAACTGGTTGAGATCCAGGGTGTCGGAGCAGTCATGGCGAAGAGCTATGTAGATTATTTTAAAGAGGAAGAGCATCAGGAAATCTATAAGCGACTTCTTGACGAAGTGGAATTAGAAGAAGAGGAAGTAACAGAAGACAGCCAAAAATTCGCCGGAGTGAACTTTGTTATTACCGGAAGTGTTGAACATTTTGCAAATCGTGCAGAGGTAAAGGCTGAGATTGAAAAACGTGGCGGTAAGGTGACGGGAAGTGTCACATCAAAGACAAATTATTTGATCAACAATGACGTAAATTCCACATCTTCAAAAAATAAAAAGGCAAGAGATCTCGGAGTTCCGATTATTTCAGAAAAAGATTTTCTGGAAATGCTGTAGAGAAATTGTTGCCGGGAACAAGTACTTTGAATTGTAATATGAAATGACTGGGAGATGATAGTGTGAAGAAAAATAAATTCTATCCGTTGGGTGGAACCACGGTATTCCTTGTGGATCAATGGGCAAAGCACTATGTGGAAAAGAATCTCAAGATGGGTGAAAAGAGGAAACTGACAGAGAAACTGGAACTTCGACGTATTCATAATCCGGGAATCTGTCTGGGAGTATTTGCGAATAATCCAAAGAAAGTGAAAAAGCTTACAGAAGTGGGAACAGGTATTGTGACAGTGATACAGATGCTGACACTTCTAGGGAACAGCAATATTTTAAGAAAAACCGGAATCACACTTGCGGCAGCAGGTGCTTGGAGTAACTTGACGGACCGTTATCAGAAAGAGAAGGTTGTTGATTACATCGGAGTTAAGACAGGAAAGGAAAAGTTGGATCAAGTAACATATAACCTGGGAGATTTTGCAATTGGAGCGGGTGGAGTTCTCTGGGTTCTTGGTTCTATGTTTAAGAAAGGAAAAGAATTATGATTCAGGATATACAGCCACATCAGTTTGATAACCAGTACAGACCATGCCCTCCGGATGCGCAGAGCTATGCATTGTATTACGAAGGACAAAGCGCACTGCTGAAGAAAAGGAAAGATGGAATTGAATTTCCAAGATTTCGTGATTTGGAACGGCTTAATGAAGAAATTTATGAAGAAGCAGTTTATCTGTTTACGATTGACGAGGAACGCTTTTATCTGGTACAGAATATTAGTCGTGAACGGTTGTCAGAGTTTACAATGGAGAATAAAGAATCTTTCCGTTATGCAGAACCGCAGTATCTTGCATTTGCCGGAATTACCGGTTATCAGTTGAACAACTGGTATCGTAATCGCAAGTTCTGTGGACGCTGTGGACATAAGATGAGACATGATGAAAAAGAACGTATGATGCGCTGCGATCATTGTGGCAATATGGAATTTCCAAAAATCTGCCCGGCAGTTATCATAGGAGTAACTGATGGTGACAAGATTCTTATGTCAAAATACGCTGGAAGAGCATATAAAAAATATGCACTTCTTGCAGGATTTACCGAGATTGGAGAAACAATCGAGGAGACTGTTCAGCGTGAAGTCATGGAAGAAGTCGGACTGAAAGTCAAGAACATACGTTATTATAAGAGCCAGCCGTGGTCTTTCAGTGATACGATCCTGATGGGGTTCTATTGCGACCTGGATGGAGAGGAAGAAATTACATTAGATCGGGAAGAACTGGCACTGGCAGAATGGTTTCAAAGGGATGAGATTCCGGTGGAGCCGAGCAGAGACAGTTTGACGAATGAAATGATCATTAAGTTTAAAAATGGTGAAGTGTAAAACTTTCTTATGAACAGTTACAAAATATGAATAAATTCAGTAAGAAAACGGAAAGATGTGAATATCTCTGAGAAATTCATATCTTTCCGTTTTGATATACTTGTTTAATTGCGTGATATTGCAGTAATAACAGTTAAGCTTCAGGACATGTGATTTTAATCACCTGCTCGATCATGTGATGAAGCAGCTGAGCCTGGTTTGTGTCTGCTGCTTTGTAGTAAACTTCTTTCCCTTCTCTGCGGCTGGTAATCAGTCCGTAAGATTTCAGCTGGCGGAGATGGTGAGAGACAGCCGGGCTACTCATGTCCATCATGGAAGAAATATTGATCACACATTCTTCGCAGTGGCAGAGAAGCCAGAAAATGCGTACCCTGCTGTTATCTCCGAGGACCTTGAACAGGTCAGCTACAATCTGGAAGTCCTCCGTCTTTGCAATGTTATCTATAAGAAGTTTTGTATTCAAATGTTCACCATGATTATGTGGTAAAATATGGTCAGTCATAAACAATCTCCTTTAAAAATATTATAGTAACTGTTCAGAGCCAACCTCCAAAATGCTACGCATTTCGTCGGTGTGGCGTATCCGCCAAATAAAATTTCAAAAACAGTTTTAAAAATGCAAGCATTTTACACCTGTTTTATGAAATTTTGCTTGGCTCTGAACAGTTACAATTCAAGAATACCTTCAGTATCTCTTTAATCATAAAGGTATTGTAACACAAAATGGCAAAATGTATTGACTTTTTCATTTGGAGAGCTATAATGTAAATATAAAGATTAAACAACTGCTTAATTGTTTAATGAAAAATAAGAGAAGATGTAAGAAATTTGATGAGAGTCAAAGATCAAAGAAGATTAAAGGAGAAGAAAGATGAAGAAGACGTATAAGATCGAAGTGGATTGTGCAAACTGTGCGAACAAGATGGAAGATGCAGCAAAGAACACAGCAGGTGTTCAGAATGCAACAGTGAATTTCATGACACAGAAGATGATCGTTGAGTTTGAAGAGGGACAGGATGCAAAGAGCGTTATGAAAGACGTCCTGAAGAATTGTAAGAAGGTAGAGGACGATTGCGAGATCTACCTGTAAGAGGGTGAAGAGAATGACGAAGAAGCAGAAAAAGATGCTGACCAGGATCATCGCTGCGGCGGTGCTCCTGATTCTATTGAATTTCCTTCCGGTAACAGGAATTATCAGATTTGTATTGTTTCTGATCCCATATCTGATTGTTGGTTACGATATTTTGAAGAAAGCATGGAAGGGAATCTTAAACCGTCAGGTATTTGATGAGAATTTCCTGATGGCAGTCGCCACGGTCGGTGCGATTGCGATTGCATTTTATGAGAAGTCCGGAGACTTTAATGAAGTGGTAGCTGTTATGCTGTTCTATCAGATCGGTGAACTTTTCCAGAGCTATGCAGTTGGAAAGAGCCGCAGAAATATCAGTGAACTGATGGATATCCGTCCGGATTATGCGAACATAGAGCAGGATGGAAAGCTGGAACAGGTGGATCCGGATGAAGTTGAGATCGGAACAGTGATCATTGTTCAGCCGGGAGAAAAAGTGCCGATCGATGGTGTAGTTGTAGAAGGTACATCTACACTGAATACAAGTGCGCTGACCGGTGAAAGCGTTCCAAGAGAAGCAAAGACAGGTGATGAGATCATCAGCGGATGTATCAATATGACAGGGGTGTTGAAGATCCGTACAACAAAAGAGTTCGGAGAATCAACGGTATCCAAGGTACTGGAACTGGTAGAAGAATCTACATCCAGAAAATCAAGATCAGAGAACTTTATTTCTAAATTTGCAAAATATTATACACCGGCGGTATGCTATGGCGCACTTGCACTTGCAGTGCTTCCACCACTTGTGAGAATGTTTGCAATGGGAGCTGCACCGCAGTGGAATGACTGGATCTACAGAGCACTGACATTTCTTGTAATCAGCTGTCCGTGTGCGCTGGTTATCAGCATCCCACTTAGCTTTTTCGCAGGAATCGGTGGGGCAAGTCATGAAGGAATTCTGGTGAAAGGATCCAATTATCTCGAGGCACTGTCCAAGACAAAATATGTTGTTTTTGATAAGACAGGAACTTTGACACAGGGAATTTTTGAAGTGGTCGGAGTACATCATAATCAGATGGAAGAAAAGCAGCTCTTAGAGTATGCGGCACTTGCAGAGAGTGCTTCGTCCCATCCAATCAGCAAGAGTATTCAGAGGGCTTACGGAAAAGAACTGGATCGTTCGCGCGTTAGCGAGATTGAAGAGATTAGTGGAAATGGAATTACAGCGAAGGTAGATGGTAGAAGTGTTGCAGCAGGAAATGTTAAGCTGATGGATCGCCTTGGTATTCCATATAAATCATGTCATAAAGTAGGAACAATCATACATATGGCAATTGATGGCGAATATGCAGGACACATTGTGATTTCAGATGTTGAGAAACCGACTTCTAAAGAAGCAATCGCGAAACTGAAACAGGCAGGAATTCAGAAGACAATCATGTTGACGGGAGATGCGAAACAGGTGGCAGACCAGGTGGCAGCAGATCTTGGTATTGATGAGGTTCACAGCGAACTGCTTCCTGGAGATAAGGTGGAGCAGGTAGAAAGACTTCTGGCTGAGAAGCCGGCGAAGGCAAACCTGGCATTTGTCGGAGACGGTATTAACGATGCACCTGTTCTTGGAAGAGCGGATATCGGTATTGCGATGGGGGCAATGGGATCCGATGCGGCAATTGAGGCAGCAGATGTTGTCCTGATGGATGATGATCCGTTGAAGATTGTTAAGGCAATCCGAATTTCTAAGAAATGTCTCGGAATCGTATATCAGAATATTGTATTTGCTCTCGCAGTAAAGGGCGTGTGCCTGATTCTCGGAGCACTTGGAATTGCAAATATGTGGCTTGCAATCTTTGCAGATGTGGGAGTTATGGTACTTGCAATACTCAATGCGATGCGTACACTTTTTGTGAAGAAGTTATAAAAAGAAAAGGATGAATGGTAAATGTGAGATACATTACCACTCATCCTTTTTCTAATGACTTAATCAGTAAAATCTTATACAGCTTTCAGGAACTGTACACTGTAAGCCGGCATTGTCAGCTGTCCGTTCAGAGTTACATTTTCTATTTCATCAGCATTTGCAAGCAGTTCTGTGAAATTACCCTGCAGTTCTCCATTTCCGGCAGTAAATTCAGAATCACCGGCGTTGATCGCAACGAGAACACGTTCATTATCAGTGCGGCGTTCAAAGATCAGCTGATGATTTGTAATGACAACATTTCGGTAAGAACCATTGCAAAGAGCATCACTGTTTCTGCGAACTTCAATCAATTCTTTGATGAAATCAGTCAGTTCATTCGGCTTCGGCTCTTCGAAGCATGGACGAAGTGCATAGTCATTATCCGGTGCTTTCACACCTTCCTCGCCCCATTCACTTCCATAATAGATACACGGAATACCCGGCATACCAAAGAGAAGACCGTAAGCAAGCGGAAGATGATTCTTGTTCGTCAGGATACTTGCGATACGTGTGACATCATGATTATCTACGAATGTCATCAAATGCTTTCCACGATAAATACACCACTGCTCTGGTCCGAACTGGCGATTCAGAGAATGTGCGATCTCAAACAGATTCATGCAGTTGAAGCTTGAAAAAATTCCTTTGTAGCATTCATAGTTTGTACAGCTGTGAAGCATCTCGTCGTTTACAATTAGATTGTAGTCACCGAAGAGAACTTCACCGATCAGTGCAAATCCCGGTTTCAGTTCCTCGCAGAAGCTGCGCAGACGGCGCATGAAATTATGATCCAGGCAATAAGCTACATCCAGACGCAGTCCGTCTATGCCGAACTCTTCAATCCACATCTTGACACAGTCAAGCAGATAGTCGACAACTGCAGGATTCTGCAGATTTAATTTAACAAGTTCAAAATGACCTTCCCATCCTTCATACCAGAAACCATCGTTATACGCACTGTTTCCGTCGAAGCTGATATGGAACCAGTCTTTATACGGAGAGTCCCATTTCTTCTCCTGCACATCCTTGAATGCCCAGAAGCCACGTCCAACATGATTGAATACTCCGTCCAGCATGATCTTTACATTGTTATCATGCAGCTTTTCACAGACTTCTTTAAAGTCTTCGTTCGTTCCAAGACGACAGTCGATCTTGCGGAAATCTCTTGTGTCATACCCATGGTTGTCTGATTCGAAAATCGGATTCAAGATGATTGAACCGATTCCAAGATCACCAAGATATTCTGCCCATTCACCAATTTTAAGAATCCGGTGTTCTGTTACTCCGTCATTATGTACCGGAGCACCGCAGAATCCGATCGGGTAGATTTGATAAAAAGTTTCATTGTAAGCCCACATAGTTGTTACCCACTTTCTTGATTCGGATTTTTATCGGATTTCGATAAAGAGTCAGAGATATAAAAATCTCTTAAAACCTATTTCTAATTATAACATAAGTTGAGCGTTTTGGTGAAAAAGTTTAAAGAGATAGAATTGCATTTACGAGAAATACAACGTATACTAAAATTATCGAAATAACAGGAAGATACTGGACGGATGATACAGAAATATGGAAGATTCAAATGAAGATTCAAAGGAGGATATCATGGGAGAAGAGATATACCAGAAAGCACTGGAGTATGCGAAGAAGAAGCATGAAGGACAGTTTCGGATAGGTGGAGCTCCTTTTATTGTACATCCGATTGCAGTTGCAGAGATTCTTCGACAGGATGGTAAGCAGGTTGAATATCGGGTTGCGGCAGTATTTCATGATCTTTTAGAGGATACAGATGCTTCAGAACAGGAGATTGTAGAAATCGGGGGAGAAGATGTCTTAAAAGCAGTGAAGCTGGTGACGAAGGAAAAAGAATATTGTATGGAGACCTATATTGCAGGGATTAAGAAAAATTCTATGGCATATGCAGTGAAAGGGGCAGATCGTCTTCATAATCTGCAGAGCGCATTCTGTGCAAATGAGAAGTTTCGCAAGAAATACATCCGCGAGACGCTTGACTGGTATATGAAATTCAGACCGGAGATCCCGGAAGTTGTAGCAGAACTGATTGAAAGCCTGAGCGACGATGAGGAGAAAGAGAAATTCCGTGCTGAAATAGAACATTTTGTAGAGAAATGAATGAAAGCAGAAGTAGATTTAGTAAGAAAATAAGCGGAAGGACGCAAGGCAACGGAATGTTTAAATGGTTTATGTTATTTGTTTATATTGTACTGTGTTCCTATGTCTTCACAGGATGGTTTCGCTGGAGAAAGTGGATGGAGATTCCGCATTGGAAAATAGTAAGTATAGGAATTGCATTCTTACTTCTATTACTTGCCTCTTCCATATTTCTGGGGAAATTTCTTCCACAGAGTGAAATACAGCTTAAAATTCTTCAATTTGGAAACTATTGGATTGGATTTCTGATTTATGTTATTTCCTTTATCCTGGTTTGTGATTTAATTTGGCTGTTACGTTCTCTTCTCGCTTTCAAATGGTCCTGGATGGGTGAACCATTGATCCGAACAAAAACAGGTGTGATCCTACTGGCAGTTTTTGTCCTTGGAGGAAGTTTCCTGTTTACACTATACGGAGCAGTGCATGCGAAGAAGATTAAGACATCATTTCATGATATCTCGATCAGTAAACAGGCAGATGATTTGAAGGAAATGAAGGTCGTGCTGATTGCAGATCTTCATTTAGGATATAGTGTCGGCAGCAAAGACATGCAGAAAATGGTTGATAGGATCAACAAGCAGGATCCGGACCTGGTTGTCCTAGCTGGAGACATTTTTGATAATGAATATGAGGCATTAGATGATCCAAAACACTTGTCAGAGACATTACATCAGATTCAAAGTAAGTACGGAACATATGCAGTGTATGGGAATCATGATGTGAAAGAGACATTGGTTGCGGGATTCTCAATCGGTGCGTCTAAGAAAGCACTCCGCGATCCGAGAATGGATGAATTCATGGAAAAAGCCGGAATCACAGTGCTGGAGGATGAATCAGAACTGATTGATCAGAAGTTTTATCTTGTTGGAAGGTTGGACGGAGAAAAGAATGGGCGAGGCACTTCAAAACGAAAGTCCATCGAAGAACTGACAGCAGACTTAGATCAGACAAAGCCATTGTTTGTAATGAATCACGAGCCGGATGAATTGAAAGAGTATGACAAAGCAGGTGTAGATGTCTTATTCTCAGGGCACACACATGCAGGACAATTCTTTCCACTGACGATCGTTCAGCCCTTTGCATGGAAAAACTACTGGGGAGTTAGGCAGATCGGTGATATGTACAGCATTGTTACTTCAGGAGTAGGTGTTTATGGACCGAATATCCGAGTGGGTACGGACAGCGAAATCATGGTGGTAACGGTACATTTTGAATAGGTGAGTGGTGGCTGTTCCAGGGATGATCAGGGATAGCCATTTCTGTGTAAAAAAATATTGTAATTTCGTCAAAAAACACTTGACACAGAAGATAAATCAACATATAATAGCAAGGTATGACATAAGGAGAAACAGTATGCACCAAAGCCCCGGAGTATGCTGATTTCAAATAAATAAGCAATAGTAATTAATGATTATTTATAGGAGGAACATCCATGAAAACTTATATGGCAAACCCTGATAAGATTGAAAGAAAATGGTATGTGGTTGACGCTGAAGGCGCTACACTTGGACGTCTTGCATCTGAGATCGCAAAGGTACTCAGAGGAAAGAACAAACCGGAATATACACCGCACATCGATACAGGAGATTATGTAATCGTTGTTAATGCAGAGAAAGTTAAAGTAACAGGAAAGAAATTACAGCAGAAGATCTACTACAATCACTCTGACTATGTTGGAGGAATGAGAGAGACTACACTTGCTGAGCTTCTTGCTAAGAAGCCAGAGAAGGTGATCGAGCTTGCTGTTAAGGGAATGCTTCCGAAAGGCCTATGGGAAGAGACATGATCAAGAAGCTTCATGTATACGCTGGACCAGAGCATGCAAATCAGGCTCAGAAGCCGGAAGTTCTTACATTTTAGGTAGAAGGAGGAAATAACAGTGGCTAACGCAAAATATTACGGAACAGGAAGAAGAAAAAAATCTATCGCAAGAGTATATCTTGTACCTGGAACAGGAAAGATCACAATCAATAAAAGAGATATCGACGAGTATCTTGGACTTGAAACTCTGAAAGTTGTTGTTCGCCAGCCGCTCGTGGCTACAGAGACAGCTGACAAGTTCGATGTAATCGTTAATGTATGTGGTGGTGGATACACAGGACAGGCTGGAGCTATCCGTCACGGAATCGCTAGAGCACTCCTTGAGGCAGACGCAGATTACAGACCGGTTCTCAAGTCAGCAGGTTACCTGACTCGTGACCCACGTATGAAAGAGCGTAAGAAACCAGGTCTCAAAGCAGCTCGTAGAGCACCACAGTTCTCTAAGAGATAATTATCTCGCAAGAGAATTACAATTCAAAGAGATTACAAACCTCAGAACTTCGGTTCTGGGGTTTTTCTTTACCCTTAAATCTTGATGAAAGGTCTAGAAATGTGGTGAAACTTATTCGGTTTGCAACAAAGAAATCTATTCCCATCTTCTGTATGAAGAAGATATTCACAATCAGGACAACAGAAGACGTTTATGGCAAAGCAAAATTGTAGAGAAGAAATCAACAGAATTAATAAAAAGACGAATATCAAAGTTGCCTGTATGAAAAGGGAACTGAAGTTTTGGCAAATCATTTCGGTAGGAACAGTGGTAATGGGAATGTTGCTTGGATGGATGTTGTGAAGTTAAGATAGTTCTTATCAAGGGCGAAAGAAGATGCATGCTAGAAAGAATCTTTTGGGGAAGCCGACAACTCCCGATTTACTTAACGATAGATTTGTAAATGGGATAAATGCTTGATTTTAGCGGCCGCACCATAATGGTGACATGCGTTATTGAGATGTTGCTTGAAGTTGTTCTAGTAATTTGTGATACTAAGGTTACATCTGCAGATGAACTGATTATGAAAGGAGTAGATTTAATATGGTCGAATTTGGCGAACAACTAAGAAGAGCGAGAGAAGAAAAGGGAATGACCCAACAGTCTCTTGCCGAGCAATTATATGTAACTAGACAGGCGGTATCAAGGTGGGAATGTGGGGATCGTTACCCTGATTTACTTACTACTAAAAAAATATCGCAGATCTGGAAGTGAGTCTTGACGACCTGTTATCTGGAAAAGAAATGGAAAAAGTAGTAGAACGTAACCCTGTTATTGAAAAGAAAAGCGTCAATAACATAATGATAGCTCTTTATGCGTTTGTGGTAATTTCATTTTTTATCACTATTGTGGACATTATAATTAGATTCCCGTTGCAATCAGAGATGATTGATTATAATGATATTCAAGCGATTGTAATAAATGTATTGGCATTGCTTATTCAGATTTTTTTCTTTGCGTATGGTTTTGTTAATGCTATACGAGGAATGCTATCACCAAAAAGGATGGGTGCCGTAATTGTTGCATTTTTTGCTGCGACCTGTATTAGTGGAACTGGAAATATGGTAATTAATTCAAATGTTCAGATTGTTTTATGGTGGATTGTTTTAATTATCCCGAATATAGTTGGTGCTGTAGCAACATTCGCTTATTTTGTTTCGGGTAAGAAAAGTAAGAAATATTCTATAATGATTTATTTGGTTACGATTTGGGGAATGTTCCGCATCATTTATTCAAATTATAATCTTATAGTTCATGCAAATCAGTATCTGTCTATGAATAGCACGGTTAGACTTGTACTTGAGATAGCAATACATTGTCTAGTAATATATCAAACGTATGTATTATGGATTAAACGCCAAAATGCAATAGACATAAGTTGATAGAAGAGTATATGTTCGGATAGTTTAGAGTTCTGACATCGGTTATAGATAAGTTAAAGAGATCTGTGCATATCATCAGCCGTGTGAAGTCAGAGAATGAAAAGGGCTATTACATCGTGGATGCAATCAATGAGGCCATCAATGTCGGCGTGAAGATTTCCTTCTATTATTCTGAACTTAATGGTAAGAAGAAGGAAGTGCTCAGGAACGATGTGAAACTATATACAGTCAGTCCATTTGATCTGATCTGGGATGGCGACTATTACTATCTGACCGGTTACTGTGATGAGAGAGAGTTTGTTCGTACATATAGAGTAGACCAAATCAAGAAACAGCTGGAGCTGCTGACTGAGAAGGCTGTTAAGAAGCCGAAGGGATATAACGTATCTAAATATACGGCAGAGGTCTCCCGTATGCTCTTTACAGATGAAGCGGTTGACGTGACCTTGCTCTGTGACAACTGTTGTATGAATGATGTGGTAGGTATGAAGGGGCTGTTGCAAAATAGAGTAATCATTTTCACAACAACCCCCTTTTCTTTGTTTAGGTCATGCTCCAGCTTTTTGTTCATTCAAAATGAGCGGTAATATATTTTTGATTACGACTTTTAGGTTTATCGGGAATCGTCATTTCTAATTTCCCTGCTTCTAAAAGCGGATCGATATACTTCAAGGTGAAATTTCTTAGATCTTTGAAACCACAAAATGCTGCAACTTCTTTCTTTGATTTTGGTTTTGTACAGAAAGCCAAAATCTGCTCAGAGACCATTGTTAGTTTGTTAACTTGGTGGGTAACTTGGTGGGTAACTTGGTGGGAGTTACCCTCTAAGTTGTAATTCACATTTTTCAAAATAACTCTGAAATCTGTCGCTGTTGAGGAAAATTCGGGCTTATATGCCTCTGTGTATCCAGGCAGCTTTTCGGTTTCACTGACGATTTTGCGTAGGCCACTTCCACGGCGTTCCATGTACTTCATGCAGTGGAACAGGTCAGCATCACAGGGTTTCGTCGCATGGAACGGATACTGTAAATATCGTATTCCTGAATTGAGCCGCCGCCAAACATACCGCCCGGAGATGTGATTTCCACCCGATCATCAAACATATCAATGTGGACTTCACTGCCAAGCACAATGTAATCACGATGGATGAGCGCATTGACAAGAGCCTCTGTCACAGCTCGTTCAGCATAATCCGGTTTGTCTACCCGATACTGAGCTTCTTTAACAAATCGCACTTTAGAATTATTGCGAATAAATTCACTGCCGCTTTTCAGCAGATAAATCAGATTCCCCTCGTATTCCTTATCATCCAGAGCATCATCAAAGATAGAACCTTTTTCTAAGCCGTTCCACCTGGTACAAAACATACGGGAGTTATAAACCGTGTGCTGATCGGTCATGAGCTTCCCGGCATTGGTCAAGAATCCATTTTTGTCAGCCAAACCAAAGGAAACATAATCGGATGGCTCAAAGCGGAGACCGGTTCGTTCCAGATAGGTTGCCTCCAGAAGTGTAAAGCTGGCTTCCTGATGTTCCGTTTGACGCACCAGATATTTCCCCGATAAAATATGATCCGATGAATCCTTTATTTCTGATAGCAAAGTTGCTATTTATGCCTGCTGGAAAAAATGTTAGACTAAGAAAACGAATTGCAACTGAATTTATCTAATTATTAGAGATGATTTTAGAATTATGGTGTCAGATAATATTCAAAGTTATGATGTTCTTTCTGCGGTTAATTGTTGTCGTCAGATAGATGCGGATGGAATAATCTGTTTAAGGGTTGCAATACAAAAAGTTTTTGCGTTATTAAACATATGCGTAAGTAAAGAATCATCATTGTCAGAGTTAAAAGCTTCTTTTTTGATGAAATCTGCTCAAGAGTGAAGAGATATTCGCTTGCCACAGATTTTGAATCAATCAGTAAGTACTTTGGAGATAAAAATGCTGTGGTAATCTCGACTCTTCATGGAGTTAAGAGTGAAGAATATACCACAGTTATTGCTGCTGGGTTGTTTATTGTGACGGGCCAAAGTCCGAGTTTGCTCGGGATGGATGAAATGCTGCAAGAATGGAAAGGCGCAGACCAGTTTATTATTGTCAAGGGTACCTGGTTTGAAAAATTGATGGCGGAATAATAAGATGCTGTGATAGAATGAAGAAAATGATTGGATGTGCAAACTGGAAGTGTTGTTTGATGTTAAGCACGCTACAGTAAGCGAACATATTTCAAATATTCTTGCTTCAGGAGAACTGGATGAGACTTCTGTCGGTTTTTCCGACAGAAGTACAGGGGGACGAAAACCCAAAATTTATAATTTGGATATGATTTTGTCTGTCGGATATCGAGTTAATTCTAAAAGAGGTATAGCTTTCAGAAAATGGGCAAATAATGTCCTTAAACAGTTTATTTTGCAAGGCTATGCAATCAATGAAAAGCGTCTTCAGGCGCTTAAGAAAACAGTTGATATTCAGTCAAGGATGCTTGCAGATGCACTTGATATAGAGGAGAAAGATGTGCTCAGACGAGGAATTAAGAGATCCAAAGATGCGTTTTTGATTTCCAAGGCAAGACGTTACGACATTAAGGGAGGGATTTGCATGAAAAGAAATTACTGGGCATTATTAGTTTTTACGTTAATAATAGTATTGCAGTGGATCGGATTAGGATTTCACGGTCAAATAAGGTTTATTTTTTTGATAATTATATTAGTTCTAATTGTTTTATTGGCAATATTATTACGGAAATAGTAAAAGTGAATAGCGAGGTGATTGGATGAAAAAGTTAATTGCATCAGTTTTGACATTAGTTTGTATTCTTACTTTGGCAAGGTGTGGAAAATCAGATAGTGGTGACTACCCTGCAACTATAATGGTAAATGGTACTAACTACTATTCCACTGATCATGCTGTTCCTGTTGAAGTGGACGAGAGTGTTATTCAATATACTACTTCTTATGCAGAAAACGGCATACCTCAAAAAGATGGCGAAGCCAATTTCAACAGAGATTTAGGAACACCTTATGCAGTTATTGAGGATGACAGTGTAGTTGTCCTTATAGATAATGAGTGGATAGAGTTCAAAGCAAAGTAAGATAACTTCAAGTCTGATGAAGAGCGCGAAGCGTGAAAGAAAATACAGAAAGAGGCTAGATACTATCCTGAATTTCTATAAAAAATTGATTCAGTTAAGAAAAGAACTGCCGGTTATTGCAAATGGAACCATTTACTCTGATGGAAAAGTAGATGGAACGTTGAGACCATACGAGTGCAAGGTGATGCGTTCCATCTAGAGAGTATAAATTATGTAGAGAAAGAATCAATTGAGGTTAGGATAAGAAATTCAACTTCAACTGAAATTAAACTGTATGAAGCGATTCCTGCGTCTTCTTCCCCTTGCAAAGAATGAATAACATGACTAAGAGAACAAGTGGAAAGATAAGACCAATTCCCATTCCAACACGGATATTATTATCAGAATTCTGGGTAACATAACCTACAATACCAGGTCCAATGCTGCCTCCCAAATCGCCGGCCATGGCGAGCAATGCAAACATTGCGGTTCCACCGGCCGGCATTTTTTTAGATGTAATACTGATCGTTCCAGGCCACATGATTCCAACCGAAAAACCACATACAATACAACCGGTTAACCCGATTACCGGATTTGATGATAAGGTGGTTAAAAGATAACAGATCACACAGAGGATTCCGGAACCTGTCATAAACTTCATCAAATCCATTTTTTCACCATATTTTCCAAAAATCAAGCGACTTATTCCCATTGTAATTGCAAACATGCAAGGCCCAATCAAATCCCCAAAAGTTTTAGAAAGTCCCAGTGCAGCTTCGGCATAGGCTGATGCCCATTGTGCCATAGCCAATTCAGATGCTCCTGAACAAATCATCAGGCAGATTGCCAGCCAGACAACAGGAGTTCGGAATAACTGTCTGACGCCCATTCCATTTCTGTCATTTACTAAATGTTCTATCGGACAAGTTGCGAAATTATATATATTAATCGCCGGAATAAGTGCCCACATGACTGCCATCCATTTCCAACTATTCATCCCGAACAGGAAGAAAAATAAGCTCGAAATCAGTATGGTGGCTGCCGCACCCCAACAGTAAAAGGAGTGAAGCAGGCTCATAGTTGCTTCTTTATTTTTAAACGGGCATGCTTCGATGATAGGACTGCAGAGAACTTCGATCAATCCACTCCCCACAGCATAGATAATTACACTTATAATAATTCCGGTAAAAGGATTCGGTAACAGATCAGGAAGAAATGCAAGTCCAACTAATCCGGCAGCAGCGCATATTTCAGAAGTTACGATACATACACGATAACCGATTCGATCTACAAACTTCGCACAAAATAAGTCGACTAAAAGCTGTGTGAAGAAAAAGAACGTAGATATTAAAGCAATGTTACCCAATGAAATATCATAATCATTGTGAAATTTTAAAAATAATAGTGGTGCGAAATTTGCGGATATCGCCTGAGTGACGAGTCCCAGATAACATGCCACTTTTGTTTTTTGATAATCTGGCATAACAGAAAACTCCTTTGTTCTTTTTATACCGTATTATATATTAGATAACAAGAAAAAACATTGACTTATATCGCATAAATATTGTATTATATCGTAAATCCAATAAAAAGGTTGTTGTGAGGAAAGATATGGCACAAAATAAAATTGTAACAGATGAGAATTTAATGGAATCAGCAAAACATGGGACGGACGGTTATCCGTTTAAATGCTATTTTGAAAAGTTATCACAATTTGATTTTCATTGCATTGACTGGCATTGGCATACAGAATGGGAATTTGTATATGTTGAATCCGGAAACATGACGGTATGTGTTGGTGAATCGATGTTTTCACTATCAAAGGGGAATGGTATTTTTATAAATTCAAAGATTTTGCACAAATTTTATTCCAGTGATGAAACTGTCATCCCCAATTTCCTTTGTATGCCGTCCTTTCTTGCGCCGGAAAATAGTTTGATCTATCAAAAATATATTCAACCGATTGTTTCATCATCGTTGTCATACTTGATCTTAAACGGGGAGAATTTATGGCAAGGAGAGGCATTAGAAATTATGAAGCAAATATTTTCTGCACAGGATAGAGAAGGTGATGGTGAGTTGCTTACATCAGTTCTTATGCAGAAATTATGGCTGATTATTTATGAAAATATTGACAAAACATGTATGGAAGAGCAAACGGACGATTCCGGAACAGCTCAGGCACGCTTGCAGCTTATGATGCAGTTTTTGCACCAGAATTATGCAGAAGATATTTCTTTGGAGGAAATTGCCTGTTATGCTAATATTAGTAAAAGTACGGTGTTGAATCTTTTTAATAGATTTTTACATATCACTCCGATTAATTATTTGATTGGTTATCGGCTGAAGAAGGCAGCATTGTTGATTAAAAATACAGAGAAAAAAATCAATACGATTTCTTACGAAACAGGGTTTCATAATGTAGATTATTTTTGTAGAGCATTTAAAAAGAGTTATAAAATGACTCCAACAGAATATCGGAAAAGTAAAAATTCAACAGTACAATAAAGTTAGACTAGAAGAGGAGAATGACATTATGATAATTAGAAAATATACAGAAAAAGATATTTCCGAGATGGTTCACATCTGGAATGAAGTTGTAGAAGATGGTGAAGCATTTCCACAGGAAGAGTTCCTGGATGATAAGACAGGGGCAGAATTCTTTGCATCACAGACCTATTGCGGTGTTGCAGATAAAGATGGGCAAATTGTAGGGCTTTACATCCTGCATCCCAATAATATCGGCCGCTGCGGCCACCTTGCAAATGCAAGTTATGCAGTGGATTCAACTTGCCGTGGAAAGCATATCGGTGAGAAACTCGTAAGTGACTGCCTTGTACAGGCAAAGCTGCATGACTTTAAGGTTTTACAGTTCAATGCAGTGGTAGAAAATAATGTTCACGCACGTCATTTGTACGAGAGATTAGGATTTGTGCAGATTGGAACTGTACCGAATGGATTTCGTATGAAAGATGGGACATATCAGAATATTTGTTTGTATTATAAGGAAGTGTAATAATAAACAAATGTTAACTTAAAATAAAAATAAGTTGACAATTAAATAGACACAAAGACAAAAAATTATCGACAGTAAGTATGGTGTTGTATTTTTTGATTTAAGCATTGTTTTTCTCCTAAGATTTTGCAGGCTTGAGAAATAATACTGCGAGGTTATTTAATTTGCCGGGGGATTTTCTGCAATTATTCATATTTTACTTTTTTACTTTTATTATATAATTTAAATTATTTAGACTTATATGTAAAAAGCAGGAGGGATAATATGAAGGATATAATGTCGATAAAAAAACGTCTGGAACAGAAATCAGCAATTAATGGGAAGGCTGGCGTTGCAATTATGTCAGGCATGCTAAATGAGGAGAAGATTAGGAATCTTGTAATAAAGCACTATAATAGTATTACATGTGAAAACGAGATGAAACCAGAAATAATTTTGGGAGACGTTCCTGTATTCCGTGTTGATACTGAAGGAAATATATGTTTAGATGAAAATGGCGATCCGGTTTTAACACTTGATTTCAGCAAGGCAGATAAAATTATGGATTTTATAAAAAAACATAATGAGAAAAATCCAGATGATACAATACGGGTAAGGGGTCATGTACTCGTATGGCATTCACAGACTCCGGATTGGTTTTTTCGTGAAAAATATGACTCTCAGGGGGCATATGTGGGTAAAGAAAAGATGCTGAAGCGCCTTGAAAATTATATTCAGAAAGTGCTAGAGCATTATGACGGAGTAAATAGCCCGTATCGTGGTATTATATATGCCTGGGATGTAGTAAATGAACAGATTGAGCCGGACGATTTTCATCCAGAGAAAAACCCAGGATCAGTGCGCTATACATGTAATAACAAGAATACGGGTTGGTATAATATTTTTCAGGGGGATATTAGCTACATTACTCAGTCATTTGTTTTTGCAAACCGCTATGCGCCTAATGATATCAAGTTATTTTATAATGATTACAATGATGCAGATCCGGTGAAACGGGATGCTATTTGTGTTTTGCTCAGGCAGATTAAGGATACAAAGGGAGCACGTATTGATGGGATGGGAATGCAGGCACACTATCATATGGAGTTTCCGTCTATTGAACAGATTAGAGAAGCTGTGTATATGTATTCATCTATTGTAAATGAAATTCAGTTTACGGAATTTGATATGCAGTCAAGCAAAAGTTATGACGGATCAGACCGCGAGTTGGAGTTAGAGAGAGAGGGAGCAAGGTATAAAGAGTTGTTTCGAACAATTTATAGTCTTGATAAGGAAGATAAAATTAATATTACAGGTGTTACATTCTGGGGCACCCATGACGCAGTTTCGTGGCTACAGGTAGCTGCTTTGGTAGGAGGTGGATCTGATGGCAACAGACCTCAGATGCCGTTGCCATTTGATGATGCCTGTAACGAAAAACCAGCTTTTTGGGGAATTATAGACGCATGATAAAATATCGCTAGAGGAGAAAAGGATTGAAGTTATCATATTTGTTCAGTGATGGAATGGTATTGCAACGGGGAAAAAAGAATTATATTTGGGGAGAGACAAGCCCTGAAATTATAGTAGCGGGAATACTCGACGGCAAGAAGTTTAATACTAAGGCAGATACACATGGAATGTTTGTGGCAGAACTTCCGGATCTTCCGGTTGGTGGTCCGTATTGTATGGAAATAAACGGTGACGAGAAGCGTGTAATTAGAAACATTATGAGTGGGGATGTATTTCTTCTGGGCGGTCAGTCCAATATGGAATTGCGAATAAAATTTGTAACAGAGCGGTTTGCAGATGAAATAGAGAAAATAAATGATTCGTTTATCAGAAAGTTTGATGTTCCGAAAGAATATGATTTCGGAGAGAAAAGACAATGGCTTTCACAAGGACGCTGGGAAAGCGCACAGGGGGAATCGGTCCTTGAATTCAGCGCTTTAGGACTGTTTATGGCATTGTCTCTTCGAGAAAAAAATGATGTCCCGGTCGGGCTGATCCAGACTGCTGTGGAGGGAACACCGGTGAAAGCATGGTGTAGTGAAGAGACAATAAGGCATATGGGTTTTTATACAGATGAGTTGGAAAAATGTAAAAATGAAGACTATGTTTTATGTACGCAGAAAATAGAAATTGAAAGAGAAAAATACTGGATGAAAAAAGCGGATCAGTCTTTTGATCAAAGGACTGATAGTTTTTATAAAATAAGTATTCCAGGTATATGGAAAGGAAACATGAGAGATTTCTGTGGAACAGTTTTACTGGAAAAGAAGTTCTTTATTACAGAAGAACAGGTGGTTACGCCTGCAGAAATTCTTATGGGAGCGTTTACAGACGCTGATAAAATATATATAAATGGAATCTGCTGCGGTAGTTCTTATGACAGATATGCATCAAGGATTTATCCTGTAGCCCCAGGAATTCTAAGGGCAGGAGAAAATGTGGTCTGCATACATCTGTATGTATTCCGTGGCAGAGGAGGAGCAATGCCAGGAAAACAATATGGAATACGATTCAAAAAGGGGAAAGAAAGATGGCTTGATTTGTCTGGAACATGGGATGCACAGATTAGAAAACAAATGGAATATTTGCCGGAAAAGACATTTTTCAATTATATGGCATCAGCTATGTTTAATGGTATGATATCACCGGTAAGTCCTTATAAGATATGTGCTGTTATTTATTATCAAGGAGAATCTGATGTTGGACATCCGAATAGATATGCGTTAGAATTTCGTGCGCTGGTCAATGACTGGAGAAAATCTTGGAAGGAAAAGCAATTGCCGATTATATACGTACAGCTTGCTGGTTTTTCCGATGGAAATATTAAGAAACAGGGGACGCAATGGGCGGAATTCAGGGAAGTACAGCGGCAGGCAATGGAGATTGAAAATACGGCGATGGTACAGGCATATGATGCGGGCGAGTATAATGATCTCCATCCCATGGATAAGAAGGCTTTGGGAATGCGAGCTGCGCTTGCTGTACATAAATTGGTTTATGGAGAAAAGGAAGAATGTACAGGACCGCAGGTGAGGAAAATCAGACTGGACAGAGATAAAAGAGTATATGCTGTTTTTGATCAGCCGTTGCAAACTGGAAGTAAAAAAGACGGATGTGAATTAGTAAGTGAAGTTGAACTCAGAAAAGCGAACGGAGATTATAAAAGAGCATATGTCACAGTTGATGGAAATGAAATTTGTGCATGGTTGTCTGATGGCGAGGAACCAACGGGAATTCGTTATGCATGGAAGGATTGTCCTATGAATATATGTCTGTATGGAAAAAGGGGACTTCCGGTCATACCATTTATAAAGGAGTGGGGCAGGGATGCAATTTATACTGGAAAAATTTGTGAGACAGATAGATAATTTTTCAATCCGCAAAAAAATGATTTTTATCTACATATTCTGTATGCTTTTACCAATCACGCTGACAGACGGGGTGATCATATATACGGTTCTGCATACAGAAGCACAGCTGCGCAGATCTGAAATGGAAGATATTGCAGATGCTGTTAACTATCAGATTTTTTATGATGTGGACACTGTTTCAAAAGTAGCAAAAAGTATATATGCGAATAAGTATATCAATGATTTCCTAGAAATGGAATATAGAGATCCTTTTGATTATGTAGTAAGTTATCAGGAATTTTTTAAAGATACACTTTTCCAGAGTTCAGATATGACAGGAAGTTCACTGACAACCTTGTATACAGATAACAGTACAATTGTAAGCGGAGGTACGGTCAGAAATCTGGATCTGATCAAAGAAAGCGGTTGGTATCGGGATCTGAATGAAAAAGGAACAGAACAGATGCTTTATTTTGCATATGAACCAAAGGTACCAGGAGCAGTAATGCATCCGGAAAGGCATGTCTACTTTGTTCGTAAGATGAACTACTATGGAGGCGGACAGTCGGAAAAGTTGCTTAAAATTGAAATGGATTACAGTACGATAAATAAAAATCTGCAAAATCTGAATTATGATACGCCCGTATATATATGCCATGAGGGAAAAATTATATTTTCAAATCGTGATGGCGAAAATATCGGAGATGAGTATGAAAAATTTTCAGATTACAAAGAAGTTGAATATAAGAAAACAAGTAATATTTACGGTGCTCAACTGGAAATATACGTGCTACGTCCAGAGACAGATCTTATAGGAAAGCTGGTGGAAAGGCTGCATATGCTGGTGCTCCTTTTTTTAATCAACATCTTTTTCCCGCTGATTATGGTACTGCTTTTAAACCATTCATTAACTGCCAGAATCAGCAGATTGAGCAGTATTTTCAGAAACACAGAAGATGAAAATCTGGTTGAGATTGAAAATGTGAGTGCAAAAGATGAAATAGGTGATCTGATGAGGAATTACAATCGGATGGCATCACGTATAACAACGTTAGTAAATATTGTTTATAAAAATCGGATACTGGAACAGGAAATGACAGTGGCAAGACAAAAGGCTGAGCTTCTTGCACTGAGAAGTCAGATCAATCCTCATTTCCTTTTTAATGCACTTGAAAGTATACGGATGCACAGTGTAATAAGAAAAGAAAAAATCACGGCGGAAATGGTTGAAAAACTTGCTGTTATGCAGAGACAGTATGTGGATTGGGGAGAGGATCTTATTGAGGTAGGTAAGGAGATGGAGATTGTCAAGAATTACATGGATCTTCAGCAGTACCGATTTGGTAAAAGACTGTCATATAGGCTGGATGTGGAAACAGAATGCCAGCATCAGAAGATACCGAAACTGACAATTGTTACATTTGCTGAAAATGCATGTGTGCATGGAATAGAGAAAAAGACTGCACCAGGCTGGATATTTATTACTGTGTACAGAGAAAATGAGGAAATGTGTATTGAAGTAGAAGATACCGGGGAAGGAATGACGGAAAAAGAGTTTGACAGTATGCGGCGAAAGATGAAAAATGCGAGCATAGAACTACTGGAAAATGAAAAAGGCGTAGGTATTATTAATGCCTGCCTGAGACTGAAAATGATGTCACATGATAAAGTGCAATTTGAATTAAACGGGGAAGAGGGAACGGGGGTGTCGGTTCTGATACGCCTGCCATTTATAGAAAGTGAAAAAGGGTGATAAGATGCTGAGAGTACTATTAGTAGATGATGAACCATTTATACTTCGGGGAATGAAAGAGCTTATAGATTGGGAAGATGAAGGATTTGAGATTGTAGGCTCAGCAGCTGACGGAGAAGAGGCACTTCTTTTTCTGCAGAATCACGATGCAGATCTTATTCTTTCTGATATTAAAATGCCAATTATGGATGGTCTTGAGTTGCTTCGTAAGCTGCGAATCTCTGAAAAATATAGAGATATTTATTTTATTATTCTGAGCGGATATGCTGATTTTCAGTATGCTCAGGAGGCAATCAAATATGCATGCAATGACTATATATTGAAACCCGTGGAGGAAGAAAAACTTGTACAGGCACTTCGCAAAGTCAGAGGATTAAAAAATATAGAATTGGAGAAAGAAAGAGAAACAAAAAAACTGGAAAATGCGTATCTTTCCGGGAAACTTATCTCTATTATTCAGGGAAGATCGGATCCTCTGACGATTGAGTATGTTCAACAGCATATTCGTTTATCAGAACAGGTGAGGTATGTTGAAATCCTGATCGATGAAAAAAATTACGAGGACGACTATGAGGATTCCGTAAAGTTAGCAAATCAAAAACAGCTGTATAATATCTGTAAGGATTATCTTCAGGATGACAGTCAGCATTGTGTGATGGATGTCTCCATACAGGAAAAGGTCTATGATGTTGGTTTCATTTTATGCAGATATATGTATGAATCTTCAGATATTAAAGAATATTTGGGAGATTTTATAAAGTATCTGAGAGAAATACTCGGACTGCCAGTGATTATGATTGTGGGAAAAGAGGAAAAAAATCTGGAAAAAATTGCAAAATCATACAGTACAGCGAGGAGGGTAAGATCCTTTCAGGGATTCAGGGAAAAAAAGGAAATTTATTATTATGAGGAGGAAATGCAAATTCATACAAACGGGATCATGCTTTGTAAGAAAAATCTTGATATTCTCCTGAATGCCATTGAACAGAACAATCATGCAGAAATTATGAAAGCAGTTGACGGATTTTATGAGGAAATGAGAGAGCGAGGGATAGCCGGCGAGGTAATGCGTCTTAATATTAATTATCTTCTTTTTCAGCTGCTGCATCTTGCATCGGAGCTGGATGACAGTGTAAATCAGGAAGAGATATTGAGGATGATCAGTGAAGGGACTTTTGAGGCTGGGATTCTGCGGGGAAGTAAAGCTCATCTGTGTAGGGTCGCATGTGAATACGGGGATTATTTGGCTCAAATGCGTAAGGATTCCTCACGAGGTATATTGGGGAAAGTAGAAAAAGAGATTCGGGAGAGATATGCGGAGAATCTGACACTTAAAGAATTCGGTGAGAAATATTACCTGAATGGAGCGTATTTGGGACAGCTATTTAGGAAAAAATTCGGACAGTCGTTTAAAGACTATCTAAATAATTGCCGGATAGAACAGGCTTGCCATCTGTTGCTGAGGACAGATAAGAAAATATACCAGATAGCGGAGACGGTGGGATACCGGGATTTGGACTATTTTGTGAATCGATTTATCTCAGTGAAAGGTTGTACACCGGCAAAATTCCGAAAACAGGCGAAGACAAAGGATGAAAAGAAAGGGGCAGAAGATTTATCAGAGTGAAGTTCTATAGTTTATCCTGCTTTTTGATATACTTTATCTGATTTTTTTCAGGTACTGATCCGTTAAAATAAAGTTATCAAATTTAAGGAGGACAATTATGAAAGCAAAAAGAGTGACGGGAATGCTGCTGGCATCTGCACTTGCGGTATCATTGTTTACCGGATGTGGTAGCGGAAGCAGCGAGAATGAGGGAGGAACAAAAGAATTTACAGCTTTCTATGCGGTTCCAGGAGCTGAAATCAATGACGACAATGAGATTCAGCAGATTATCGCAGAAAAAACTGGTGTAAAGGTGGACGAGACATGGCTTACCGGTCAGACAGCTTCTGAGGCAGTAGGAACGCTGATTGCCGGAGGTGATTATCCAGATTTTATTGATGGCGGAGATGCAATGGGACAGCTCTATGAGGCAGGAGCACTTGTTCCTTTGGATGATTATCTGGATGATTATCCGAATATCAAGGCGTATTATACGGATGAAGAGTGGAATAAGCTGAGACGGGATGATGGTCATATTTACTGGATTCAGCAGTTTCAGAATGTTAAGGGAGAAGAGAAGGCTACGACGCATAATGATGAAGCCTTTTGGATTCAGACAAGAGTACTGGAGTGGGCAGGATATCCTGAAGTAAATACTTTGGATGAATATTTTGATCTTTTGGAAAGCTATATGGAAGCCAATCCTACAATGGAAGACGGAACAGAGAATATTGCTTACACAATTCTATGTGAAGACTGGAGATATTATTGCCTGGAAAATGCACCGCAGTTTCTGGATGGTTATCCAAATGACGGATCTGTGATTGTTGATCCAGATGAACTGAAGGTTATTGATTATAATACTACAGATACTGCAAAACGGTACTTTCAGAAATTGAATGAAGAATACAAGAAAGGTTATGTGGATCCTGAATCATTTACACAGACTTATGATGAATATATTGCTAAACTTTCTACAGGACGTGTGCTGGGAATGGTCGATCAGTGGTGGGACTTTGCATATAATGTAAATGATTCCTTGAAACAACAGGGACTTGATGAGAAAGGATGCAGTTATGTGCCGCTTCCGATCACTATCGATGAAGGAATTAAAAATCAGTGGCACTGTTCAGGAGGAGTTATGAATTCAGGATCAGGACTTGCAATTACAACAAGCTGCAAAGATGTGGAAGGAGCACTGCAGTTTATAGACGATTTGCTTAGTCAGGATATTCATAATCTGAGATTCTGGGGAGTAGAGGGTGTCGATTATGAAGTTAATGATGATGGATTGTTTTATCGGACAGAAGAACAGAGAAAGCAGGCAGCAGATACGGCATACAAAGCATCACACCTTTGTTCATATTCTTATTTCCCAAACTATAAAGGAACGAGTGATGATGGTATCAATGCAAATTGGCCTGATGATCAACCGGATGAATTTTTTGACAGTCTGAACTCGGCCGTACAGAGATGTTTTAAGGCATATGGCGCTGAGACATATGTGGATATGCTGGGAACGAATGAGACTCCTGGTCCATGGTATCCGATGTATTCATTTTCCGGTACGATGACTACAAGTACACCGGGTGGTGTGGCATGGACAAAAATGGGAGAGATAAAACATGAATATCTTCCGAGAACTGTCATGGCAAATGATTTTGAGAGTGAATGGAATACATATATGAAAGCCTATGAGGGATGCAATCCACAGGATTTCCTTGATGAGATGCAGGCGGAATTGGATCGTAGAATGAAAGAAGCAGCTAAATTCGAATAGGATATAACATACAAAACGGGCAGATATGTGTCATGCTTATCTGCCTGTTTGAAAAATGAGGTGAATTTATGTCTTTAGGAATAAAGAGAAAAAAAACAGTAGTGGATGAACCCAAAATTCATTTTAGTTGGAAGGAGGCAAAACGACAGAAATCCCTTCTAATCTGGTCTGGAATTATTGTAATTTATGGTATCATTTTCTACTATCTCCCATTGGGCGGCTGGGTGATGGCTTTTCAGAACTACAGACCGATTGACGGACTTTTGCACTCTGAGTTTGTCGGATTGCAAAAGTTTCAGCAGTTGTTTTCAGATGCAACTTTTTTACGGGTAATACGAAATACACTTGCAATGGGTGTGATCAATTTGGTGGTTACTTTCGTTGCTGCAATTGCATTTGCAATCCTTCTCAATGAGGTACGAAATACAATTGGGAAAAAAACAGTACAGACAATATCGTACCTGCCGCATTTCCTGTCATGGATTATTGTAACCGGCATCATTCATGATGCTTTGTCAGGAACTGGCATTATTAATGAATTGCTTGTTAATTTGAATGTTATTAATCAGCCGATTAATTTTTTTGCTCATAAAGAGTATTTCTGGCCTATTGTCGCTTTTGCCAACGTATGGAAAGAAACCGGATGGAATGCAATTATATATCTGGCGGCAATAACATCTATTGATCCGTCACTTTACGAAGCGGCATCAATTGACGGAGCAGGAAGGTGGGCGAAGATTAAACATGTAACACTTCCGGGAATAAGACCTACTATTATGATTCTGCTTCTTATGAATGTTGGAAATGTGTTGAATGCAGGGTTCGAAATTCAGTATCTGTTAGGAAACGGGCTTGTTCAGAGTGTATCCCAGACAATTGACATTTACGTGCTGAATTGGGGTATCAGTCAGGGAGATTTTTCCATTGGTACAGCAGCAGGTATATTTAAGAGTGTGGTAAGTATTATTCTAATTGTTATTGCAAATCAGCTTGCAAAACGCAATGGAGACGAAAGATTATTCTAAGGAGGGCTCAAGATGGAAACAAGAAAAAAAATAAAATCATCGCCCGCAGATAAAGTGTTTACAGTATGCAATACAATTTTTATGATTCTGTTTATTATTATCACATTGTATCCGATTCTGAATACGCTTGCTCTTGCATTTAATGAAGGAACGGATGCATTGCGAGGCGGTATATATCTGATACCGAGAAAATGGACATTGAAAAACTTTATTACTGTTTTACAGAAAGACAATCTGATCACAGGTGCCTATATTACTGTGGCACGAACACTGATCGGAACGTTTACAGCCCTTATTACTAATGCGATACTGGCATTTATTGTAAGCAGAAAAAGATTTTTATTTAAAAAACAGCTGTCTCTTTTCTGGGTTATTACGATGTATGTAAATGGTGGTATGATTCCAACATTTTTGCTGTACAAAGGACTTGGGTTAACAAACAGTTTCTGGGTATATGTGATTCCGGGAATGATTAGTGCATTTAATATGCTTGTTATACGTACATATATGAATGGACTTCCAGACAGTCTGGAGGAGTCAGCGCAGCTTGATGGAGCAGGATACTTCACTATTTTTACGAAAATCATTTCTCCTCTGTGCAAACCTGTTTATGCGACAGTTGCTCTTTTTGTAGCAGTGGGACAGTGGAATTCATGGTTTGATGCAATGTTGTACAACAGAATGAATGCAAAATTAACAACATTGCAGTATGAGCTGATGAAATTACTGTCGTCTGTGACGAATCAAGGGGCTTCGGCAGAGGCAATGAAAAATGCAACGGGTTCGGTTACTCCTGAGACAGTTCGAGCAGCGGCGTCAATACTGACTATGCTTCCAATCATTTGTATTTACCCGTTCTTACAGCGATATTTTGTTACCGGACTTACTTTAGGTGGCGTAAAAGAATAATATATAGGCGGAGGTTAAAGGATGGACAGAAAAGAAGCCAGGAGAAAAGCACAGGAACTGGTTATGAAAATGACTATAGAGGAGAAGGCTTCTCAGCTCAGATATGATTCACCAGGTATTTCAAGGCTTGGGATTCCAGAATACAATTGGTGGAATGAAGGGTTACATGGGGTTGCGAGAGCGGGAATTGCAACAGTTTTTCCGCAGGCAATTGGAATGGCTGCCTCATTTGATGAAGATATGGTTCGAAAAATAGGAGATATTATTGCAGAAGAAGGCAGGGCAAAATATAATGCGGCTTCTAAACAAGATGATAGAGATATCTATAAAGGACTTACTTTTTGGGCTCCAAATGTAAATATCTTTCGCGACCCCCGCTGGGGCAGAGGACACGAGACATATGGAGAGGATCCTTGCCTTACGGCTACTTTAGGCAAAGCCTATGTGGAAGGGCTTCAGGGAAATGGTGAGACGATGAAAGCGGCTGCCTGCGCGAAACATTTTGCAGTTCATTCCGGTCCAGAGGCATTACGTCATGAGTTTAATGCCGAAGTATCTCAAAAGGATATGGAAGAGACATATCTTCCAGCTTTCAAAGCTCTTGTAGAGGATGCGCATGTGGAAGCTGTTATGGGAGCCTATAATTGTGTCAATGGTGAACCTTGTTGTGGCAGTAAGACACTTATAAAAAATAAACTTCGGGGTGAGTGGAATTTTGAAGGGCATTTTGTTTCTGATTGCTGGGCAATAAGGGATTTTCATGAAACATATGGTTACGGGTACGCCAATGCAGTCTGCAGCAATGGCATTGAATGCAGGGTGTGATTTGAACTGTGGAAATACATATCTTCATATCCTTAATGCTTATCATCATGGCATGGTTACAGAGGAAGCTATTACGGAGGCTGCAGTTCGTCTTTTTACAACCCGTTTTATGCTGGGACTTTTTGATGGAAGTGAGTATGACAAAATACCATATTCTAAAGTGGAATGTAGCGAACATCTTTTGATAGCACACAAGGCAGCGTTAGAAAGCATTGTGCTTTTGAAAAACGAGAATGGAATTCTTCCGTTGAAAGAGAATGAGATAAAAACATTAGGCATTATTGGACCTAACGCAGACAGCAGGGCAGCTCTGATCGGAAATTATCACGGAACATCATCAGAATATGTAACTGTATTGGAAGGAGTCAGAAGATATGTGGGTGATGAGATAAGGATTATTTATTCACAGGGATGCGATCTTTTCAAAAATAAAACAGAACCTCTTGCCCAGGATATGGATCGCTTATCAGAAGCTGTAACTGTAGCACAAAATAGTGACGTGATTATCCTGTGTCTTGGCCTGGATGAGACTTTGGAAGGTGAAGAAGGAGATACAGGAAATAGCTATGCGTCTGGTGATAAGGAAGATCTTCAACTCCCGTTGTGCCAGCGTAGATTGATGGAAGTGGTGGCGCAGACTGGAAAACCGGTGATTTTATGTATGATGGCAGGGAGTGACATAGACTTGAGTTTTGCACAGAAACATTTTGAGGGAATTCTTCAACTCTGGTATCCAGGTGCCCGTGGAGGAAATGCTGTTGCGGAAATCCTGTTCGGAAAAGAATCTCCTTCAGGAAAACTGCCTGTTACTTTTTATGAAACTTTGAGCGAACTGCCTTCGTTTGAAGATTATTCCATGAGTGGAAGAACATACCGGTATATGAAAGGAAAGGCTCAGTATCCTTTCGGGTACGGACTAACTTATGGAAAGGCGGAAGTCCGCTCAGTAGAAGTGGTGGAAACAGAAACAGGAGCAAATGTTTTCGTGAAGGTGGAAAATACGGGCGAAAGAGATATTTGTGAGGTATTGCAGATCTATATCAAGTGTGAAAATTCGATTTATGCGGTTCCAAACCCGCAGTTATGCGGGTTCTGCAGAGTAAAACTTTACAAGGAAGAAAGAAAAACCCTTCAGGTACATATTCCTGGGGAAGCATTTACTGTTGTGGATGAAGAAGGACGTCATATTGCAGGGGGAAAGCATTATACAATCTATGCCGGTTTCTCTCAGCCTGATGCGAAAAGCGAGGAACTTACGGGTATGAGTCCTGTTAAGGTGGAGTTTAGAAAAAGGTAGACTGAACTTAAGAATGGAGAAAGCTATGAAGATTAATCTGGACAGTCCTGTTATTGTTTTTTTAACTACAGTTGCAGATTTTATGATGTTAAATATTCTGTTCATTTTATGCTGTGCGCCGGTCATTACGATCGGCCCGGCAGTCAGTGCCCTTTACACGATTACTATGCGCGAGGCAAGACATGAGGGTGGATATATATTCAAACCTTTTTTCAAAGCATTTAAAAATAATTTCAAGCAGGCGTTTCTCTTATCCATCTTGTATTTAATAATCGGAGCAAGTTTTGTTTTTGGAGTGAAATTTTGGATAGAAAAGCCGGAATTTTCAACGGTCAATCAGGTGATTCTCGTGATTACGGGAGTATTTGCAGTTATTTTTATTTTTTCACTTCTTTATGTATTTGCTTTAATAGCCAGATTCGATAATACTATTTTTAAAAGCGTGAAAAATGCAGTGATGCTGGCTGTTTTTAATCTGAGAGAGACATTTTTGCTGACTCTGATCCATGTAATTGTAATTGTGCTTATGATTTTTACAAAAGGTATTTGGATTTTTATGATGGTTGGCGGATTTTCAGTCAGTGCATATATAAATTCACTGCTTTTTATAAGAGTATTCCGGCAATATGAAAAGATAGAAGGAGGAAATCATGATGACTAAAATGGTAATCAATCCGAACAGGAAACTGAGCAGGATTAACAGACAAATATACGGCCATTTTTCTGAACATCTAGGAAGATGTATTTATGAAGGAATTTATGTGGGGGAAAATTCACCTATTGAAAATGTGAATGGAATGAGAACTGACGTAGTTGAAGCGTTGAAAGAGATTCGAGTTCCAGTGCTTCGTTGGCCTGGAGGATGTTTTGCAGATGAGTATCACTGGATGGACGGAATAGGTCCTGCGGGTTCACGTAAAAAGATGATTAATACAAATTGGGGAGGCGTGTTGGAAGACAACAGTTTCGGAACACACGAATATTTTGAGCTCTGCCGTCAGCTCGGATGCCAAACGTATATTAATGGAAATTTGGGAAGTGGAACAGTTCGTGAAATGTCTGAGTGGATAGAATATATGACATTTGATGGAATATCCCCTATGTCCGAACTGAGAGGAAAGAATGGTCAACAAGCTCCATGGAAAGTTGATTATTTTGGAATCGGAAATGAAAACTGGGGATGCGGGGGAAACATGAACCCAGATTATTATGCAAATGAGTATCGCAGATATCAGAGTTTTGTTCGTGACTATAATAATGAACATCATATTCAAAAGATTTGCTGCGGAGCACCACACGAAGATTATGAGTGGACGAAAGAGGTATTGGCAACCTGTTTCCGTAGAACTTCCGAAGAACAGCATGGATTTATGGATGGACTTTCTCTCCACTATTATGTATATCCAGAGGGGATTGAAATCAAAGGAAGCTCAACGGAGTTTGATGAAAATGTCTGGTATAAGACATTGAATAAGGCGGTGTATATAGATGAACTTATTCGCAGACATGGTAAGATTATGGATGAATATGATCCTCTGAAAAAAATAGGCATGATTGTAGATGAATGGGGAACGTGGTATACATGTGAGCCGGGTACAAATCCGGGATTTCTTTATCAGCAGAATACGATGCGTGATGCACTTGTAGCGGGGATCACATTGAATATATTTAATAAACACAGCGATCGAGTGAAGATGGCAAATCTTGCACAGATTGTTAACGTACTCCAGGCTGTTCTGCTTACTGAGGGGGATAAAATGATTAAGACGCCTACATATCATGTCTTTGACATCTATAAAGAACATCAGGATTCGAATCTTGTGGAGAGCAGTATTGAGATAGAGATGATTGGGGTGGAAGAAGAGTGGAAGGTACCGAATCTGACAGAATCTGTCTCAGAAACAGCGGATGGAACACTCCATCTTACTATAACAAATCTTTCTGTCGATCAAAGTTTTGATATAGATACTACGATTATTGATAGAAGTGTAAAAACAGTAAAAGGAGAAATTGTTACGGGGGAAATACACGCAAAAAATACTTTTGAAAAACCGGAGTGTGTTACAGTAAAAAAATATGATGGAACACAGATTACGGAAAAAGGAATTCGATTTACGATCCGGCGTGCAGTGTCCTGCATCTAGAAGTGAGGTAGAATGGTTGTGGGGAGTGAGCAGCATCGATTATGCAGAAAATGTCTATTAAAAGATATGTCTGAAAAAGAATTTTTTCACAATATGTATCGCTATATTTCCAATCTTCCAGAAGATGATAAAGTTTCAAATTCGGAATATGAGCGCAGATTGAAAAAATGCGGAGAATGTACGAATTTGTTGAATGGTATATGTAGGATCTGCGGATGCTTTGTTGAGATGCGTGCAGCGATAGCTGTTAAACATTGTCCTAACAGTGTTCCTAAATGGTAGAATTTTCTACAAGCATAAAATAGGGTAAAATCCTCTAGTCTTACATGGCTTGAAAATAGTAAAAACAAAATAGGAGTGGATGTAAAGAGTGTGTGAAACTTTTTCTGTAAATAGCTAATAACAGCAAGGTCTTCTATGGTAAAATATAAATCATAGGAGGCCTTTTATTATGGCAAGAAGAGTTGAAAAGGCAGACGGATAAGGAACAAAGATAAAATAGTAAAAATAGAATAGAACAAAGAAAGAATATGGAGATAAAACAGAAAGGAATAAACAATGAATGTAAATCCTATAACAAGATTGGATTATCCAGATCTGGACGTGATCCGCGTAGAAGACACCTATTATATGGTATCCACAACCATGCACTTTATGCCGGGCTGTGAGATTCTGCAGTCTTTTGATCTGGTGCACTGGGAGCATGTGACTTATGTCTATGAGACGTTGGATCATACGGATGCGCAGCAACTGAAAAGCGGTCAGAATATTTACGGACAGGGCATGTGGGCAGCTTCCCTGCGCTATCATGAAGGCCGATTTTATATCTGCTTTGTGGCAAATGATACCCGTAAGACTTATTTGTATACTTCGAAAAAAATAGATGGTCCATGGAAAAAGCAGCTGATAGAAGGCTTTTATCATGACGGCTCTTTATTATTTGATGAGGATGGAAGAAACTATATTGTATATGGAAATGATGAAATCTGGATTACAGAATTGAATGAAGATTTGACTGCACCCAAGAAGGACGGATTACATCGTCTTTTAGTCAGTGATCATAAGAACCCGGAGCTAGGCTATGAGGGTTCTCATATTCAAAAAATAAACGGCTATTATTATATTTTTCTGGTTCATTCCCTGAGAGACCGCTGGATGCGGACGGAAGCATGCTTTTACAGTGATTCTCTGGAAGGAGAATTCACGGGTGGAGATGTACTTTGTGATGATCGTGGATATTGTGGACAGGGCGTGGCACAGGGAGGAATAGTGGATACGCCGGATGGAAAGTGGTATGCAATGCTGTTTCAGGATTCCGGAGCAGTTGGACGGATTCCTATTCTGCTTCCGGTTACCTGGAAGGATCATTTTCCGTTTTTTGGACAGAACGGACATGTGCCGGAAGAAATAGAGGTTCACAGTACCAGACCAGGATATATTTATCAGCCATTAGTGGGAAGTGATGATTTCTGTAATGGGCTGCTTCCGCGCTGGCAGTTTAATCATGATCCAGATCCACGGTACTATCATCTGGATGCATTGCAGGGAACCTATACAATTACAACACGGGAAGTTTGTACAGAGCTTACACAGGCAGTAAATACGCTTACGCAAAGGATGAGTTATCCGTCCTGCGCAGCTGAGGTTACTGTTGATGCTTCTGCATTGAAAGAGGGCGATGTCGCAGGTTTGTGTGCGTTGCAGAGCTGTTATGCTGCAGTTGGCATTACAAAACATCATGGAAAATATGAAGTCCTTATGTTGGATAAAAAAGAAGATGGTATATTGGATATGACGGGAGGAACTGTTGTTGAATCACACCAGATGGATTTTCGTCTTGAAGCAGATTTCTGTAACATGAAGGATGAAGCACGCTGCTATTACCGGGTAAATAAGGGAGACTGGCTACCCATCGGAACCGTGCATAAGCTGTACTTCAAACTGGATCATTTTACTGGTTGCCGGTTTGGTCTGTTCTGCTATGCGGCAGAGGAAACAGGAGGAAGTGCCTACTTCCGAGATTTTAAGTATTATGATGTTGATGAAATCTCATAAAGATAGAACTGCATAAAATAAGTGTCGAAATTTACTCAAATTTTACCGCAGACATGGTGGCAGATCCGTCCTCGATCTGCGGATGGAATCCGGATATGTATGGAGTGAGAAATACAGAAGCAGGTCAGAGCTATTATGATTCCCTGATAGAGATGTATGCTTCCCGGGGTGTTGATTTTATTAAGTGTGATGATATCTGTGACAGCTTTATATATCGGAATGACAGCTTTTCCGGATGGCATGAAAGCGAAATGTTATACAAGGCTATTCAGAAATCAAACAGGGAAATTGTACTCAGCCTTTCCCCTGGTCCTGCACATATTGACCGTGCGTGGCAGTATTGCAGATATGCAAACATGTGGCGTATTACGGATGATTTCTGGGATAACTGGGAGCTTCTTAAGAATATGTTCTGGAGATGTGAGCTATGGCAGGATCATGTAAAAGAGGGCTGTTTCCCGGATTGCGATATGCTGCCACTCGGCAAGGTCGGTAAAGGCTTTGAGACAGGAGAGAGACTGTCTGTTTACCAGGGAAGAGCAGAAGACCATGATGACACTATGGTGCATGTTCCGTTCTCCGCTGATGATTGGTGCCGAGCTTACCAAAATGGATGATTTTACATTGAGTCTTCTCACTAATAAAGAACTGTTGGTGTTACTTTCCGAGGACTTCAGGGGAGAACAGCTGTGAAGATCAGATGGGGAGGCTGATTGGAAAAATACAAGCACAAAAACCGGCATGATTACGGCAGCACTGTTTAATCTCAGTGATACTGATCGGGAGATCTGTTCGAATATGGAAGAGCTGTCGGGACGGGAACCGGATAAGGATTTCTATGAATTTACCGAGCTGTGGAGTGGTGAGGTTTTACATAGCGGAAAGGAAGCATTAACCGTCGTAGTACCTGCACACGGGACGAAAGTGTTTTCTGTTCGATAGATAATAAAAATTTTATTCAGACCGGTATTGCTGCGGAGTAATACCGGTTATTTTTTTGTCATCACATAATTGTGTCTTATCTATAGGTTTTAAAACATAGCTGGCACAATGAAGCTTTAACGCCTTCTGGGCATAATCAAAGCGTTGATGGCCGGACAAAATCATGCATATTATGGGATGTAAAAATTACTCTACTCCTATTTTTTTATTAGAAATTTTCACAGCAGGTCAGATTTTATCTCCAAGTTTATCTTTTTCGATCAACATGAATAATTCGCCGAATATTTTACTTAGATTGCCACGATTAATTTCATCAATGATAAAGAAATAATCATTTTCATCATCTTCCTCGGCCAATTTACAGAATTTGTAAAAAGAGCCTTTCTTAATTGTAAATCCGTTTTCTGTTGGGCGGTATCCTTCAATAAAATCCTCATAAGAATAACTTTGGTGAAACTGGATCATTTGTACACGTTCAGGATTTTTTGAGCCAATAATGGAATAAGCAAGTCGTTTGGCTGTAAATGTTTTACCAACTCCAGGTGCACCTTGTAAAATAATATTTTTCTTCATTTTTAATACATCTACCAAGGTATCATAATCATGTCTGGTCATGTATACATCAGAAAGAAAGTTTGTAGAAGAATAAGCAGGATAGTTTATTTCAGGAAGAGTATCAATATCATCTAGTTCATCTGGAGCAAAGATAGCAGTAAGTTTTTCGATATAATCAGTATATGGAGTAATATCGGTTAAGCGTTTTGCAAAAATTACATCATTGACGGATAGGGTGTTTGCGAAATTCCATGCCCAAAACCATGACACCTTTTTCCTGACACTCGAGCCAACTGTTATCATCAAAGACTGTATACATCCAATAGTGGGTTTTCCGTTTTTTATCGGAAAGCGTATTTGTATCAGAGGTATCAACAGTGTTTGCGTCATTAGCGTACTTTCCCCAAATATGATCGAAAACAATTCCAGGAATATTGCATTTTTTAATAAAGAGTGCAATTTGTCCCATACGAATAAATGGAATGCTACTAGGATTTTGTTTGAGAAAATGCAAAACTTTCAGTTGGATATCCTGTCCGTAAAAAGGTGCTAATAAAGTTGGAAATAATAAGTGATAATATTTCATTCGCCATACAGTATTGATACCAGGGATGTTTTCCAATTGTTTATAAAGTTCTTCATAATCAGTTTCAGAATTTAAAGTATCAAAAGATGATATAATTTCAGCACCTATAACTAAATTATCACGTATTTCTTCAGCTTTTTTCTATTGCTTCTTCTTTCAGTAAGGTGTATAGGCT
>NZ_QTZH01000080.1:0-7902 GCF_003462585.1 Ruminococcus sp. OM04-4AA
CATTCTTATGGGGGAAGGGGAATTATGCCCTTTTTTATGTAATATAACTATTATTATAATCATAAGCAAAAGGACGCATGAAAAAACTCTCGTTTTTTCACACGCCCTTTTTTGGTTCTAATATCTTACATAATATGTAACACGTACAGAACTTACCTTAACCGGTACTCCTGTCTGCTGTGCTCGATCATCTGTCCGCCGCCAATGTAAATTGCTACATGTCCCGGTGTCCAACAGATATCTCCCGGCTGTGGATTATTTACGATTGTTCCATGCGCAAGAATATCTCCACTTGTTCTTGGAATTGGAATTCCAGCCTGTCTGTAGCAATACTGTACAAGTCCTGAACAATCCAGTTCAACTCCCGGTGTAGTTCCGCCCCATACATATGGAACTCCGATCTGTGAATACGCCGCATTTACAATAATGCTTCCCTTATCAGCACTATAACTTGGGCTTGATGAGGAAGAACTTGAGCTGCCTGAGCTTGAACTGCCGGAAGAACTACTGCTTGAGCTACCGGAGCTTGAACTGCTTGAGCTTGAGCTGCTTGAACTTCCTGAGTTTGAACTACTGGAAGAACTATTGTTTGAGTTATTTCTATTAGAAGTACTACTGCTTGAGTTGTTCTTCTTAGCTGCTTCCTCGGCAGCTTTCTTTGCTGCTTCTTCTGCTGCCTTTCTCTTAGCTTCTTCTTCCGCTGCTTTCTTTACAGCTTCATCAATCTTAACATCGAGATTTGCGATCTCACTACTCTTCTCTGTAATCGTTGTATTCAGTTCATCCTTCTGTGCATCATACTCTGTCTGTGTCTCCTGCAGATCAGCCATCTTTGTCTCAAGTGTTGTCTTAAGATCTTCTACTTTCTGAACTGTCGCAACATACTCTTCGAGCTTGTCTCTGTCATAAGAATGTACCTGCTGGGAATATTCTGCCTGTGTCAGTACACTGGAAATATCTCCGGATGTCAGTACCTTCTCCACTGTGGCAGTTCCTGTTCCTTCTTCATACATATACTTAATACGAAGCTTCATAGCTGCATACTGCTGTTCCTGTTCCTCCTGCGCTGTTTTCAGATCTTCCTCTGTCTGAGAGATTTCCTCACCTGTTTCGATCAGGTCATTCTCAAGATCAGAGATCTTGGTCATAAGTGAATTCAGCTGTGTCTGAAGATCGCTTACCTGGTTCTGTGTCTCCTGCTTCTTCTGCTTCAGATCACTGACTTCGTCGGCAAGTACCGGTGTAACAGTCATTGTACATGCAAGTGTTACTGCAAGAATCATACTGCTTACTTTTTTTAACTTCATCTTTCCACCTATCCTTATTTTTATCTAGTCCCCCATGTGATGCATTATAATTTTCGTATCATAACTCGTTGTAAATAGTTACATTATAATTCCACATACTCATATGTTATAATACAACATCTATCGCTTTTTTTCAACATATTTCTCGTAACAAGAGGGTATTTTATTTACATTCTATGCTCAATATTATAGCGTATTTATGTAATATTTTCAATACTCCTCCTTACTTTTTTCATTTTTTCGTAACATTTTCGTAACAAAAAATCTGGAAAGTTCTCTTTATTTTTTGATAAACTTTCCAGATTCCTGTTTCACTGTATGATCTTTTATTTTCTACTGAATATATAAGTTTGTATATCCCATCAGGCTTTCATCTACTTCTCTTGCCACTTCACGGCCTTCACGGATAGCCCATACAACAAGAGACTGTCCTCTGTGCATATCTCCGGCTGTGAATACATCTTTCACATTGGTAGAATATTTTCCTGCCTCTGTCTTTACATTTGTGCGTTCATTCACTTCTACACCAAATGCTTTTGTTACATAATCCTGACTTCCAAGGAATCCAGCTGCGATCAGAACAAGATCTGCATCTACGGTATACTCGCTTCCTTCTACCGGAACCATCATTTTCCGTCCGGTCTTCTCATCTGTCTTACTCTCAAGTTTGATAAGAACTGCCTTACAGAGATTTCCTTTCTTGTCTTTTACGAATTCTTTCACTGTCGTTGTGTAAACGCGAGGATCAGAACCAAACACAGCGATTGCTTCCTGCTGGCCATAATCTGTCTTGCAGACTCTTGGCCACTCCGGCCATGGGTTCAGCGGTGTCCTCTCGTCCGGTGCTTTCGGCATCATCTCCAGCTGGAGAACGCTCTTTGCTCCATGACGGATAGATGTTCCGACACAGTCATTTCCTGTATCTCCGCCTCCGATTACAATTACATTTTTTCCTTTTGCAGAAATGTAGCCTCCTGTTTTAAGCTTCATGTCATTTGCCCATAGTGCTTTCGTTGTTGATTTCAGGAAATCTACTGCAAAATAAATTCCCTGTGCATCTCTTCCCGGTGCTTTGATATCTCTTGGATTTGATGCTCCGCATGCAAGGATCACACGGTCATATTCTTTCAGGATATCTGCCGCCTTCACGTCTTTTCCGACATTACATCCTGTCTGGAAGATAATTCCCTCTTCTTCCATAATCGCAATCTTACGGTCGATGATCTGTTTCTCCAGCTTCATATTCGGAATTCCGTAGCGGAGCAATCCACCCGGTTTGTCCTCACGTTCAAAAACAGTTACCTGATGACCTCTTCTGTTCAAAAGATCTGCTGCCGCAAGTCCGGACGGACCGGAACCGATCACTGCGACTTTCTTTCCCGTACGCACTTTCGGCGGATTTGCCTTTGCATATCCCATCTCATATGCATTTTCAACAATTGCATATTCATTACTTTTTGATGCAACTGCTTCCTGATTCAGTCCACAGGTACATGCATTTTCACACAATGCCGGACATACGCGGGAAGTAAATTCTGGAAAATTGTTTGTCTTTTTCAGACGTAAATAAGCTTCCTTCCAGTTTCCATTGTAGATCAAGTCATTCCACTCCGGCACAAGGTTGTGCAGTGGACATCCACTGGCCATTCCTGCAAGCGGCTTTCCAGACTGACAGAACGGAACTCCGCACGCCATACAGCGCGCGCCCTGAAGCTCCTGTTCTTCTTTGCTAAGAGGCGTATGGAACTCATTGAAATGTTTGATGCGTTCCAATGGGCTCTCTGCCGGTTTATCCTGTCTTTCATAATCCATAAATCCTGTCGGTTTTCCCATCTCTATGCCTCCTATCTTCCGTTCTTGATCATATTAAATGCTTCGATTTTTGCTTTTTCTCTGCTAAGTCCTTTTTCTTCCATCTGGATGATCGTGGACATCATTCTCTCATAGTCTTCTGGAATGATTTTCTTGAATTTTGGCAGATATTCTTTGAAATTATCAAGAATCTTCTTACCTACCTCAGAGTTTGTATAAGCAACATGCTCCTGGATCATTCCTTTTAATTCCTGTACGTCATACTTATCTGTAACACGTTCAATGTTGACCATTGCTTTATTTACTTTGCGATACAGACTGTTATCGAGATCGATCACATAGGCAATACCGCCACTCATTCCGGCTGCAAAGTTCTTTCCAACCTGTCCAAGTACAACAACACATCCACCTGTCATATATTCACATCCGTGATCTCCGACACCTTCTACAACTGCGCGTGCACCAGAGTTTCTTACCGCAAAACGTTCTCCGGCAACACCTCCTACAAATGCTTTACCACTTGTAGCTCCGTAAAGAGCGACATTTCCGATGATAATGTTCTCATCTGATTTAAATTTCACACCTTTCGGCTGGCAAACAACCAGTTTTCCACCGGAAAGTCCTTTTCCAAAATAGTCATTACTATCTCCTGTCAGTTCCAGTGTCAGTCCTCTTGGGATAAATGCTCCAAAGCTCTGACCGCCGGCACCTTTACACTGGATCACATAGCTGTCTTCTTCCAGTCCTTCCGGATATCTTCTTGTGATCTCAGATCCGAAAATTGTTCCGAAGGTACGGTCTGTATTTGTAACATCTACTTCAAGTCCTCTCTTTTCTCCTCTTTCAAGGGCTGGGAGAAGCTGTTTCAATAGTACTTTTTCATCCAACGTCTTGTTAAGTTCAAAATCATAGACTTTCTTTGGATTAAAGATAACACCTTTCTTCTCTTTCGCATATGGATTGTACAGAATCTGTGACAGATCCAGTGTTGCGGCACGCTCTGATGTCGGAACGTCTTTTACTTTCAGAAGATCTGTACGTCCTACCAGTTCATCCACTGTGCGGACACCAAGTTTTGCCATATATTCTCTTAATTCTTCTGCAATAAAACGCATAAAGTTAACAACATATTCCGGTTTTCCGCTGAAACGTTTTCTAAGCTCCGGATTCTGAGTTGCAACACCAACCGGACAAGTATCCAGGTTGCAGACACGCATCATAACACATCCCATTGTTACAAGCGGAGCTGTCGCAAATCCAAACTCTTCTGCTCCAAGGATTGCTGCGATCGCAACATCACGACCACTCATGAGCTTACCATCTGTCTCAATACGGACACGCTCACGCAGACCATTCTGAATCAATGTCTGATGAGTTTCTGCAAGTCCAAGTTCCCACGGAAGTCCTGCATTCTGAATCGAGCTTCTCGGTGCTGCTCCTGTTCCTCCATCATATCCTGAGATCAGGATAACTCCGGCTCCGGCTTTTGCAACACCTGCAGCAACTGTTCCAACACCTGCTTCTGATACCAGTTTCACAGAAATTCTTGCATTTTTATTTGCATTTTTACAGTCATAGATCAACTGTGCAAGATCCTCAATCGAATAGATGTCATGATGTGGCGGTGGTGAGATCAGACTCACACCAGGTGTTGAATGACGAGTCTTCGCAATCCATGGATATACCTTTCCACCCGGAAGATGTCCTCCTTCTCCTGGTTTTGCTCCCTGTGCCATCTTGATCTGGATTTCCTGTGCACTGACCAAATACCTGGATGTAACTCCGAATCGGCCGGAAGCAACCTGCTTGATTGCAGAGCATCTGTTTGTGTCAAGACGTTCAATATCCTCTCCTCCTTCACCGGAGTTTGATTTACCATGAAGCATATTCATGGCGATCGCCATTGTCTCATGTGCTTCTTTTGAAATAGATCCATAGGACATCGCACCTGTCTTGAATCTTGTTACGATTGAATCTACGCTTTCTACTTCATCAAGCGGTACACTCTTCTTCGGGAAATTGAAATCAAGCTGACCTCTCAGATTGATCTTCTTGCCTTCCTCATCAACCATCTCTGTATACTGCTTGAACATTTCATAATCACCACGTCTTGTGGACTGCTGAAGCATATGGATTGTCTGTGGATTATAGAGATGTTCTTCTCCGCCACTTTTATATTTATGTTTTCCAACACTGTCCAGTGTCATATCAACCTGCAATCCAAGCGGATCGAATGCTTCTGTATGGAAAGCAGTGTAATCTTCTGCAATTTCTTCAATACCGATACCACCAACACGGCTGACTGTATCTGTAAAATAGCGGTTAATAAAATCCGTCTTAAGACCGATTGCTTCAAAGATCTTTGCTCCCTGATAGGACTGGATCGTTGAAATTCCCATCTTGGATGCAATCTTAATAATTCCATGAATTACCGCTGAATTATAATCATCTACTGCTGCATAATAATCTTTGTGAAGCAGATTTGCCTCGATCAGATGACGGATTGACTCATGTGCAAGATATGGATTGATTGCACATGCTCCATATCCAAGCAGTGTTGCAAAATGATGAACCTCTCTAGGCTCTCCACTTTCCAGAATCATCGCGACTGAGGTTCTCTTCTTTGTACGTACCAGATGCTGCTGCAGTCCAGATACTGCCAGAAGTGACGGGATTGCAACGTGATATTCATCTACCTCACGGTCTGTCAGAATCAAAATATTAGCGCCCTCGCGGATCACACGGTCAACTTCAATGAAGAGATACTCTATCGCCTTCTCAAGACTTGTGTTTTTATAATAAGTGATTGGAATCTCTGCAACTTTGAATCCATCCACTTTCATATTTTTAATTTTCAGAAGATCTGTATTTGTCAGGATCGGGTTATTGACTCTGAGCATCTTACAGTTCTCTTCCTTCTGCTCCAGAAGATTACCGTCTGTTCCGACATAAATAGTTGTAGAAGTCACGACTTCCTCACGGATTGCATCGATCGGTGGGTTTGTAACCTGTGCAAACAGCTGTTTAAAATATCCGAACAGTGGCTGACGTTTCTGCGAAAGCACGGAAATCGGTGCATCCATTCCCATCGCTGCGGTTCCTTCGGCACCGTTCTTTGCCATTGTCAGAATAGAAGTTTTCACGTCTTCATAAGAATAACCAAACGCTTTCTGAAGCTGTGTACACTCTTCAGCTGTATATTTTGGCACATCCTTATTCGGGATTTTCAAATCCTTCAACTGAATCAGATTACTGTCCAGCCATTCTCCATATGGGAACTGATTTGCATATTTTTCTTTTAATTCCTCATCATCGATCACGCGTCCTGCAACCGTATCAACCAAAAGCATCTTACCCGGGTGAAGTCTTTCTTTCATCACAATCTTGGATGGATCGATATCCAGAACTCCAACCTCTGAAGAAAGAATCAGATTATCATCATCTGTAATGTAATATCTGGAAGGGCGAAGTCCGTTACGGTCAAGCACAGCTCCCATAACATCTCCATCTGAGAACAGGATAGACGCCGGACCATCCCATGGCTCCATCATTGTTGCATAATACTGATAGAAATCTTTCTTGTTCTGGGACATCTCTTTATTGTTGATCCATGGTTCTGGAATACAGATCATAACTGCAAGCGGAAGATCCATTCCACTCATCACCATGAATTCTAATGCATTATCAAGCATCGCGGAATCAGATCCGGAAGTATTGATCGCAGGAAGCACCTTGTGGAGTTCACCTTTCAGACATCCTGCCTCCATTGTCTCTTCACGGGCACGCATCTTATCTGCATTACCACGGATCGTATTGATTTCTCCGTTGTGGACCATAAAGCGGTTCGGATGCGCTCTCTGCCAGCTTGGTGCAGTATTTGTACTGAATCTGGAATGCACCATTGCAATTGCAGAAATAAATTCTTCGTCCTGCAGATCTTCAAAGAAAAGTCTCAGCTGTCCTACAAGGAACATTCCTTTGTAAACGATTGTTCTACTGGAAAGTGAAACAACATAAGTGTCATCACTGCTCTGTTCGAAAATTCTTCTGACTACATACAGTCGACGATCAAAATCAATTCCTCTCTCGTATTTTGCAGGGCGTTCAATAAATGCCTGCATAATACATGGCATGCAATCTACCGCTGTCTTTCCAAGAATGTCCGGATGAATCGGAACTTCTCTCCAGCCCAAAAGTTTCAGTCCTTCTTTTTTTACAATAACTTCGAAAATCTTTTTCGCCTGATTGCGTTTTAATTCATCCTGCGGAAGAAAGAACATACCTACGCCGTAATCTCTTTCATCTTTCAGCTTAATTCCAAGTGGCTGACAGACTTTCTTGAAAAATCCATGAGGAATCTGTGTCAGAATACCCACGCCATCTCCTGTCTTTCCTTCTGCATCTTTTCCGGCTCTGTGCTCAAGTTGTTCTACAATACTCAAGGCTCCTGCCACTGTACTATGTGTCTTTTTGCCTTTGATATTGACAATTGCACCAATACCACAGTTATCATGTTCAAAACTTTCGCGGTAAAGACCACGATTCTGACTTTTCATTTCTTTCCTCATAGTCGCTATCCTTTCTTCCTGTAATCTAAAGTTTACTTTAAAATCTTCTTTATTCGGCGCATTCAATCATTTCTTTCTCACGTCGTGTAAAACTTTTTCTAGAATATACACCCTTTTACCCAGGCTGTAAATAGGGAAATCCTTGTGAATTGTCTGATTATTTGATTTTTCATTGATTTTATTTGAATAGTCAGATTATTTTGATTTTCTTATAA
>NZ_QTZH01000081.1:0-7884 GCF_003462585.1 Ruminococcus sp. OM04-4AA
AAACATGAAATTTACTTGCAAGCTGCATAAAAACTGCCAGCAGATAAATTTCTGCTGGTAGGAAAAATTTATATTTTTTCAATTGTCTACTTGACGGGGAGCAGTTCAAATCGTAGTTGATAGCCTTCTTCTTTTCGTTTCAATAAATTATATTTATGGTAGAAGGAATGTATACATTACTATAAAGTGACAGATGCTTCCGCCCATTACGAACAGATGAAAGATTTCATGGCTTCCGAAATTCTTATGCTTGCTGTTGAAAATCGGGAGCTTCAGTGCGTAGATGACACCGCCAACAGTATAGATGATACCACCGGCTAAAAGCCATCCGAAAGCAGCAGCTGACAGATTATCAAGGATTGTAGAAAATGCAAGCACGCAAGTCCATCCCATGCCAATGTATAAAACGGAAGATACCCATTTCGGACAGAATACCCAGAAGGCTTTGATAAGGATGCCGACAATCGCGAATGCCCATACAATACATAGCAGTGTGATACCTTTGCGTCCGCCGATTACTAACAGGCAGACAGGTGTGTAGCTTCCGGCGATCAGAACGGAGATCATCATGTGATCGATCTTTTTCAGAACAGTGTTTACTTTTTCTGAAATATCAAATGTATGATAAGTGGTACTTGCCGCATAAAGCAAGATAAGGCTGGCTGCGTAAATTGTAAGCGATACAATATAAAGTTTGCTCGGTTCACGAGCTGCTCTGTATAGAAGTGGTATTGCAGCAATAATTGCCATGATCATTCCAATAAAATGTGTAATTGCGCTTCCAGGTTCTTTGATATAAAGTCTTTTTTCCATAAAATCTACCTCCAATTCGTCTATATAATAACACATAGTTTTTAATACTACATCTCGAACATGTATATACTATAGCACATATTTCTGAAAAATCAAGAGATATTTTGAAATTAAAAGTATCTTATTCCACAAAAAAACAGGATGAAAGAAATCTGTGATGGAAAGTAAAAAACAGGCCGTGATTTCACAAAATTAAAATGTGAAATCACAGCCTGTTCCAGGTTATGTTTCTAATAAGTTCAATCTGTCAATCTATTCGATTACTGTTCCGGTCTTACCATTCAGAGCATCAGAGACTTTATCAAAGGAAGTAATGTAAGCTTTGCGGCCTTCGTGTCCTTCTACGAATTCAACTGCTGCACGGAATTTAGGAAGCATGTTGTAAATTCCAAAATGTCCCTCTTCCATGTAAGTTTTTGCCTGATCAACAGTAATTGTATCCAGTGGTTCCTCATTCGGTTTGCCAAGGTTGATACATACTTTCTCAACATTTGTAAGAATAATAAGAAGATCAGCATTAATTCCTTCTGCAAGCTTTCCAGCTGCGAGGTCTTTCTCGATAACAGCACTTGCGCCACGTAAATGATTATCCTGCTCAAGTACCGGAATACCGCCGCCACCTGCTGCGATAACAATCTGATCTGCATCAAGAAGAGCTTTCACTGCATCAAGTTCAACAATCTTGACCGGATTCGGAGCAGAGACAGCACGGCGGAAACCTTTACCAGGTTCTTCCACTACGAAGTTGCCTTTCTTACGTTCTTCATTCGCTTCCTCAGCGTTCATATAACGACCGAGAACCTTTGTTGGTGTGTAGAAAGCATCATCGTAAGGATCTACGATCACCTGAGTGAGGACTGTGCTGACTGTACGGTAGATACCGCGGTTGAGAAGTTCTTCACGGATTCCGTTCTGAAGGTCATATCCGATATATCCCTGGCTCATGGCAGTACATACAGACATTGGGGATGCTGTATATTCCGGATGGTTCTTTGCAAATTCATTCAATGCAGTGTGGATCATACCAACCTGCGGAGCATTACTGTGTGTGATAGCAACCTGATAGCCTGCTTCAATCAGATCAGCGATACATTTGGCAGTGCTTTTAACGGCTACTTTCTGTTCTGGAAGTGTAGTTCCAAGTGCACGGTGTCCCAATGCAACAACGACTCTTTTTTTCATAATATTTCCCTTTCTTCTAAGCTGTGATAGTTTGTCAGGGGGAACAGGTTCATACTGTATTAGAAAAAATCGCAACAGTAAAACCAACCTTACTGATAATTAAGATTTTACTATTATTTAGCAGTAAAATCAATATTGGATTATGCCTGATAGAAGGTCAAATACAAAAATTGCTGTCAAAAGAATACAAATTGAAATTCTCATCCATTTCTTTAATTTTAAGAACAGACTATTCCAGCGTGGAGCAAAATAATAGAAAAATGCACAGCCAAGAAGTGCGAATACTGCTCCGTCTCCCAAATATGCTTCTCCATTCATGAAAGTAAGGTAAGAATGATATTTCGGAAGTTCAATTCCAAAACCAAGATCAAGAAGCAGCTGAACGAGATAGTCAAGAGCCGTGTATACAACAAAGTTGATGATAAACATAGTAGCCGGTTTTTTGATATATTTCTTTAACAGCAACAGTATAAGCAGACCACAGATTCCGTACAACGGGAGCCATGGAAGCGTACGAAGGGTTACATTTTCCAGTGTGCCGCAACTGAGCAGTTCGGAAATGATTTCCAAAAGCCATCCGAAAATAGAAAAGGCATGGAATAAAAATACACAGGACAGAAAGTCATAATTCTGCGCCGGATTGACCGGTGATTTTACTGCGGCAATAGGTGGTTGCACAGAAAAAAGAAATACCGGATACTGATGCGGTGCAAAATAAGAGATCTTTGTGTAAGGACCTTCAGAATCGTCATAAAGAGCTTTACTAATCAGAAGTTCATCTTCAGAAGGAACATGCTCAAGATAAGAATCATTGAGCTGCTCATATTTAGGAGCTCTTGAAAGCACATAGTTTCTTCGTAAAAACAGATATAAGGATGCTTTACAGTTCATTTTGTACGGGCGGACATAAATGATGTCCAGAATTCCAAGTGTAAAGAGAGAGAAAAACTCCCAGCCGAGGAAAGAACAATCTAACAAAAAGAGTTTCCATTTATTTCCCTTTGTAAGCTGTTTAGAGAGAAAAAAGGCATTCTTTTGACTGATTTTTGGATTCTCAGCGAGGATATATGGAATCATGCTATATTCATAATGCTTAATAATTCCACCGATAATTGTTAAATCCCAAAGTTTCTGAAAAAGTGTGTAGCAGAACATCACCCAGGAAGGATTTGCCAGGTAACGCAACTTATATAAAAAGAATATTTTAGAAATATTCGTATCCTCATAGTTATAAGATTCAACAAAAAAACGTTTCTCACCGACAATCAAAAGATTACTGACAAAAAACTTATATAAAAGTGAAAGAATAACCCCAAGTGTAAGAAACGAAGTGACAATAAAGTCCGGACGCTTCAGGTAATTTTGAACTGTATGTAAAAAGGCAGCGGCTATGAAATTATCAGGAATAAAATCGAGAAATGCACTGCTGAAGCTTTCAGCAGAAATAAAAACAGGTAAAATAAGCGCTGTCTTTGTCTGAATCTTATCAGAAAAATAATTTAAAAATAAAGAGCGGGAAATTGGATACGAAGCTGTGAGCATTGCAATCAGAAAGCAGACAGACACACTTCTCCAATAGTTTGATTTTATTAAAATACGCGCCTTTTTCTTGAGATCTTTTCTTGACCACATAAATAATATCCCCCATTGAATTGTTGCTGCGGTTCACATGCGTGAATCAGCAATGCATCGTTTCCATAGATAACATCATTATAATTTAGTTGCGTACAGTTTACAAGTTAAGGTTCAGCTCATAAAGAAATATGTTATACTGTAGTTACTGGTCGCACGCCGTGTGAACAGTAACATACTATAATTTACGCGAGCAACGAGCCAAAGTCCGTGCTTGCACGAGACCTTGGCGACTGCCGCGATAACTTGAGAAACTCGCAGAGCGTGTTTCTCATAGTTGTTGGGCTCAAGCGGATAAAAGCTGCAGGCTAAGCGATTGTGTACCTGCATCAGACATAGAGATAGCGAAAAGAAAAGAGGGGTACGATGAACAGACAAAGCACATTATGTTATATTGAAAAAGACGGAAAATATCTGATGCTTCACAGAGTAGTGAAGAAAAATGATGTGAATAAAGATAAATGGATCGGCGTTGGCGGACATTTTGAATATGCGGAGAGTCCGGAGGAATGCCTTCTGCGTGAAGTGAAGGAGGAGACCGGTTATACATTAACTTCCTGGAAATACAGAGGAATCGTGACATTTGTATACAGTGAAGATGTGGTGGAGTATATGTCATTATATACAGCAGACGGATTTACAGGTGATCCGATCGAATGTGACGAGGGGATTCTTGAATGGGTGGAGAAAGAAAAGATAAAAGACCTGAATCTATGGGAGGGAGACAAGATTTTCTTCCGTCTGATGGACGAAGAAGAGGAATTTTTCTCTTTAAAGCTTGTGTATAATAAATCTGATGTGCTTGAGTATGTGGCACTCAACGGAAAGCCGATGGAGCTTTTTGATGTGATTGATGAAGATGGAAATAAAACCGGACAGGTGAAAGAACGCGGTGTTGCACATAGAGATGGAACATTGCATTCAACGGTACACATCTGGATTGTACGTCCGAATCAGGAGAGTGGTTATGATGTACTCCTTCAGAAACGAAGTGAATGTAAGGATTCGAACCCGGGAGCGTATGACATTTCTTCTGCAGGGCATGTCAGTGCCGGGGATGAACTGATGGAAAGTGCACTGCGAGAGATGAAAGAAGAACTTGGAATTCATGCAAGAGAAGATCAGCTTCAGTTTATCGGAACACACAGAGGACAGTTTGAAGCGGAATTTCATGGAAAACCATTCCGTGACAATGAACGCAGTACCGTATATCTTTATAGAGAACCGGTGGACATCAAAAATTTGAAATTACAGGAATCTGAAGTGGAAGAAGTGATCTGGATGGATTTTGAAGAATGCAGGAAGGGGATTGTGGATGGTACCCTGCCGAACTGCATTTATGAAGGAGAATTCCAGATGGTAGGAAAAGCACTCGGGATAGAGTAAGAAAACGGAATAGAAGATAGAACAAGCGTGAGAAAAAAAGAGTTGAACCTTGCTTGTCCGGGACAGTAGAATGGTCCGGACAGAAGTTTCAACTCTTTTTTAAGACTGACTTATATTTTCAGCGTGGTTTCAGCTTATGCTTCTTCTGACAGTTTCTTCACAATCTCAGGGAATTCCATAAAGTGGGAAGCTTTGACCAGAATCGTATCATTTTCATTGAGAATCTGTCCCATGTTCTGGTAAAAGTCTTCTTTTGTGTCAAAATGGAAAACTTTCATGTTCTTCTCTGTTGCAAGAACAGTTTCCTTTGCAGCTTCTGCCATATCTTTGGAAAGGGCTCCGATGCAGACCAAAACATCAGTGTTTTTAAATGCTGCATATGCTCCGACTTCGCGGTGCATCGCAAGCTCATCGGCACCAAGTTCGCCCATATCGCCAAGGATAGCGACCTTTCTTGTGTCTGCATATGCAAGTACGTCAAGAGAGGACTTCATAGATGCCGGATTGGCATTGTAGCAGTCATCAATGATCGTGTAATGTTTTGCTTCGATCAGGTTGTTACGTCCGGCAATCGGAACGAGCTTTTCAATTCCGCGTGCAATCTCATCATTATTCATGCCAAGCGCATATCCGACAGCAACTCCGGCTAAAGCGTTATAGATCATATGATCTCCCGGAATTGAGATATGTGCATGGAAACGGGATGTTGGAGTAACAAACTCAGCGTATGTTCCTTTTAATCCTTTACGTTCAATATTTTCCACATGGAACGGGCAGGAAGAGGTAAGACCGAAGTAAACAGGAGTTCTTCCATCACGGGAAGTGTAGCTTTTCAGCTTATCATCATCCCCGTTGAAGATAACAGAACCTTTCGGATTCATGTAGTCTGTCATGGAACTCTTTTCCTTTAGGATTCCGTCTCTTGTTCCAAGATTCTCAAGATGTGCATATCCGATATTAGTGATCACGCACACATCCGGGCGGGCAATCTTAGCCAGCGGTTTCATATCTCCAAAGTGGCTGATTCCCATCTCAAGAACTGCAACCTCATGTTCCTCACGGATATTGAATACGGTCAGAGGAAGTCCAATCTCATTGTTGAAGTTTCCCTCTGTTTTCAGTACATTATATTTCTCGGAAAGTACAGATGCGATCATTTCTTTTGTGCTTGTCTTTCCAACACTTCCAGTGATACCTACAACTTTGATATCGAGGGAACGGCGATAGTGTTCAGCTAAGTCTTTCAATGCTTCTGTGCAGGATGAAACGCGGATATAAGGATAATCAACGTCACCAAGATCCTGCTCAGAGAGGGAACAGAGTGCACCTGCTTCCATGACCTGCGGGATAAAACTGTGTCCGTCAACACGGGCACCTTTGATCGCAACGAAAAGAGTATCTTTTATTACTTTACGGCTGTCAATCGCAACACTTGAGACCTCACAGTCTAAGAATGCAGGATCACCGCAATAAATTCCGCAGCAGGCATCTGCGATTTCAGATAATGTCATATGTTTCATTAATATCTTGCCTCCATGGACTTCTTAATGATCAGTTCGCAAAGATCGCCGTATTCGATTCCATAAACCTTAGCTTCCTTCGGGAGAAGGCTTGCGGAAGTCATTCCAGGAAGGGTATTCATCTCCAGGCAGAACAGATTACCCTTAGCGTCAAGCAGGAAGTCTGCACGGCTGTAAACATTGAGCTTCAGTGCATTGAACGCTTTTACAGTAAGTTCCTTCATGCGCTCTGCAACTTCTTCCGGAATATCAGCCGGGCATACTTCAGAAGTAGCTCCGTCCTGATATTTATTCGCATAATCAAAGAATCCTGTCTTCGGGATGATCTCGATTGGCGGAAGTGCTGTTCCGTCAATGATACCGCATGCAAACTCACGACCCTTGATGTATGGCTCAACAACAAGTTCATCTTCGTAATGGAAAGATTTCTTCAGAGCCTCTGCATATTCTTCATCTGTATTTACAATATAAACTCCGATACTGGAACCACCTGAGCAAGGTTTAACAACAACAGGAAGTGTCAGACCAAGTGACTGGTAAGACTGATCTTCAGAGTTCTTATAAATCGTTCCACCTCCCGGAGTGTCTACGCCAGACTCAAGGAAGATCTGCTTTGCAACACCCTTGTGCATTGCAACCGCACATCCAAGAGAGTCAGGTCCTGTATATTTAATACCAAGCAGATCGAAAGATGCCTGAAGCTTTCCGTTCTCTCCTTCTCCACCGTGAAGACCGAGGAAAGTAATGTCAGCCAGACGGCAAAGTTCAATTACATTCGGGCCAAAGAAACAGTCAGACTGATCCGGACGGGAAGCCTTAACAGCTTCAAGATCCGGTTCCTCTGTGCTGATATTCTTCACAATCTCAAGTCCGTGATCCGGAAGAGTAAAGACATCCTCCAGATTCTCCGGTGCATTCTCTAATCCCATGAATACATCCAGAAGGAATGCATCATGTCCTTTTTCAACTAATGTACGACAGATTCCGGCAGCGGAAGAAAGTGATACGTCACGTTCCGTGCTTAAGCCTCCTGCTAATACAATGATTTTCATAATTTTATACTCCTTAAATGATTTATTCTGTTCTAGTTCTTTTTCTTATTTGTCTGCTGCGTATAGATAATGATAAGCAACATTCATGCTTTTACGATTATAGCACATGTTGGCAGAAAGTGAAACAGGGGGAGTAAAGATTTAACGGAGGGATTCTTTCTCACCTTGCTATATTATTTTTGATAGATTCAATGTATTAAATCCCATTGACAATTCACAGAAAATACTACTATTATTATATATATAAACAGTTTTTAATTGTGCAAATCAATATTTTATTGGTTAAAAGAGAGGTAATT
>NZ_QTZH01000082.1:0-7739 GCF_003462585.1 Ruminococcus sp. OM04-4AA
ATGAGATATCCACACAGAGTGAATATCTCATGTGGAAAATGTGGATAACTCTTCTTTTTTTGAGGATATCTTCTTTTTAGACTTATTTTCTGACTATTTCAGCATTTTTCAACAATACACTCAAAAATGAAGACCTATTCACCAGAATGCCAGTAAACAGGTCCTCCTATATTTGCTTATTTTAATGGTTCTTTTGCCGGTAATCCTGCTTTTCTAGGATATTTTCCCGGTGTCTGCTTTGTTTTTTTTATTTCAACAAGTGCACGACCCATGTCTGTTCCAGGTAATTGGAACTTATCCACATTCTTTACTTTTCCACCTAACAGTGAAATCGCATGTTTTGCCTGATGGATTTCTTCTTCAGAATCTCCACTTTTATAAGAAACAAAACTGCCATTTACAGCTACAAATGGAAGGCAATACTCACTCAATGTTGACAGATTCGCAACAGCTCTTGAAACGCAGAGATCAAACTGCTCTCTGTATTCCTTTTTCTTTGCAAAATCTTCTGCTCTTCCATGAATTGTACTGATATTTTCCAATCCTAATTCTTCAATTACCGCATCTAAGAACTTAATTCGTTTATTCAGTGAATCAAGAAGTACAACCTTAAGATGCGGAAATGCAATCTTCAGAGGAATCCCCGGGAAACCGGCTCCTGTTCCGATATCAATCACACTCTGGATCTTCTGCATCTCCTGTGTTCTTGCGATTGTCAGACTGTCTGTAAAGTGCTTCAGATTCACTTCATCATACTCCGTGATCCCTGTCAGATTCATCACTTTATTCCACTCAACAAGCATCTCATAATACTTGTCGAACTGCTGCTTCTGCTGCTCATTTAATGTGATTCCGATTTTTTCTAATTCTAGATCAAATTTACTCTGTGCGTTCTCTCCCACTCTATTCTCCAATCATTACTTCCAACGGAACAGCTTCACCAATCCTACAATACCATTCCGCGGAATATTAATATAGCATTTTTAAATTCTCATGTATTGCTTTAACTAACCATTTATTTACTGCTCAAATATACAAGAAGTACGGACACATCTGCCGGTGAAACTCCTGAGATTCTGGATGCCTGGCCGATTGACGACGGACGGATCTGATTCAGTTTCTGCTTTGCCTCAAGACGAAGGCTCTGAATCTCATCATAATTAATATTTTCTGGAATTCTCTTGTTCTCAAGCTTCTTAAACTGCTCTACCTGACGCATCTGACGCTTGATATAACCATCATATTTGATATTAATATCAACCTGTTCTTTCACATCATATGGCAGTTCTTCTCTGTGCTTATCGATCGGTGCGATCTTCTCATAAGACAACTCCGGTCTGCGGATCAGCTCTGCAAGTGTTGTTCCTGATGTCAGCGGTGTACTTTCATAAGATTCAAGCAATGCCTGTACAGCTTCTGTAGTACCTACATTTGTGTGCTCTACACGTTCAATTTCCTTCTTGATCATCTCTTCTTTTTTGAGAAGTTTCTGGTATCTTTCCTCATCGATCAGTCCCACCTCGTAACCAATCTTTGTAAGACGCATATCTGCATTATCCTGACGAAGAAGCAGTCTGTACTCTGCGCGTGAAGTCATCATACGATACGGTTCATGACTCTCTTTTGTGACAAGATCATCAATCAGAACTCCGATATACCCCTGGGATCTGTCTATCACGATACCTTCTTTTCCCTGCAGCTTTCTCGCCGCATTGATTCCTGCGATCAGTCCCTGGGAAGCAGCCTCTTCATAACCTGAACTTCCGTTAAACTGTCCACCACTGAACAGACCTTCAATCTCTTTGAATTCCAATGTACTCTTCAACTGTCTCGCATCAATGCAGTCGTACTCGATCGCATACGCATTTCGCACGATCTTCGCATGTTCCAGTCCCGGCACACTTCTGTACATTGCATACTGAACATCTTCCGGAAGTGAACTGGACATTCCACCGACATACATTTCATTCGTCTCAAGTCCTTCCGGCTCGATAAACACCTGATGACGATTCTTGTCCGGGAATTTCACAACCTTATCTTCGATCGACGGACAATATCTCGGTCCCGTACCTTCAATTGCTCCTGAATAAAGCGGTGAACGGTCCAGATTGTCACGGATGATCTCATGTGTTGTCTCATTCGTATAAGTCAGCCAGCAGGACGCCTGATCGATCTGAACACTCTCAGGATCTGTAGTAAATGAGAACGGTACAACCCTCTCATCTCCTTTCTGCTCCTGCATCTTGCTGAAATCAATCGTATTCTTATCAATACGCGCCGGTGTACCTGTTTTGAATCGATACATCTTAATTCCGAGTGCTTTCAGACTATCAGTCAGGTAGTTGGCACTCTGAAGCCCGTTAGCCCGTATGTGTGCTTATTTCGCCGTAAATACAACGTGCCTTTAAATATGTACCCGTACAGAGTACAACGGCCTTACAGCGGTAAATAGCGCCTGAGTACGTCTGTACTCCTGTGATCTTGCCATCCTCTGCCAGGATCTCTGTCACTTCCATCTGACGGATATCCAGATTCTCCTGGTTCTGAAGCACCTGACGCATTGTTTTACTATAATTTGCCTTATCCGCCTGTGCACGCAGTGAATGCACGGCAGGACCTTTTGAACTGTTAAGCATCTTAGACTGGATAAATGTCTGGTCAATGACTTTTCCCATCTCTCCGCCAAGCGCATCCAACTCTCTGACCAGATGTCCCTTTGAGCTTCCTCCGATATTCGGATTGCATGGCATCAGCGCAATACTGTCCACACTGACCGTAAAGATCACTGTCTTAAATCCAAGTCTTGCAGTCGCAAGTGCAGCCTCACAGCCCGCATGTCCTGCGCCTACAACGACAACATCATATTCATCTTTATTTTCCCATACAGAACTTGCTGAATATTTCATTTACTAAATCTTCTCCTATTGATTCTCCGGTAATATTTCCAAGTGATTCATAGGCATCCATCAGATCGATCGAATAGAAATCCTCCGGCATGCCGGCATCAATGCTGAAAATGACTTTCTTCATACTCTCTCTCGCATTGACCAATGCATTTTTCTGTCTTGCATTTGTAATATAAACCTCTTCATTGAATGAGAGATCTCCCTTTAAGAACATTGCTTTCACGGTGTTCTCAAGTTCCTTGATTCCCTGCTCTTCCTTTGCAGAAATCGCAATCACAGGAATCTGCTTCTGAACACCTTTTTGTGAAATCCTTTCGCGGATCATCTCTTCTGTCACTACGGTATCCAGATCCGACTTATTAAGCAGAATCACTGTTCTTTTATCATAAATCAAATCAAAGATTTTTTCATCATTTTCGTCAAGATTTCTTGATGCATCTACAACATAAATAATAAGATCTGCCTCTTTTGCATATTCTTTCGCCTTATCGACACCCATTTTTTCCACGATATCGTCTGTCTGACGGATTCCGGCAGTATCTATGATATTCAAAGTCAGTCCCTGCAGACGAATCTGTTCCTCCAGAACATCTCTTGTCGTTCCTTCAATATCTGTAACGATCGCACGGTCATGACCAGCCAGAATGTTCAGAAGTGAGGACTTTCCTGCATTCGGTTTTCCAAGAATTACTGTCTGGATTCCCTCTTTCATGATCCTTCCATCATCCGAGGAATCAATCAGTTCTTTCAGCTGCCCGATCACCTCTTCTGCTGCCTCCTTTAGCACCTCACCGTATCCATCGACACTGATATGCTCCGGGTCATCCAGCGCAGTCTCAATAAACGCTGTATGATAAATGATCTTCTCACGGATCTCTTTGATCCTGTTCTTCACACTTCCCTTGAGCTGGCTGATCGAACTCTGTAACGCATACTCATTTTCTGATGTGATCACATCAATGACCGCCTCTGCCTGTGACAGATCCATCTTGCCGTTTAAGAATGCCCTCTTGGTAAATTCTCCCGGCTCTGCCGGTCTTGCTCCCGCCTTTAAGACCGTCTCCAAAACTCTGCTTACAACATAAGTTCCACCGTGGCAGTTGATCTCAACTGTGTCTTCTCCTGTAAATGTGCGAGGTCCGCGCATCACCATCACAAGTACTTCGTCAACTGTCTCATCTCCATCCATTACATGTCCATAATGAATCGTATGCGTTGGCACTTCTGTAATCGTTTCTTTCCCTTTATATACACGATCTGCTATCTCCAGCGCTTCACTTCCGCTGATTCTTACAATTCCGATTCCCGAATTAGTCATACCTGTAGAAATCGCTGCAATCGTATCCTGATTCATGCCTTATTTCCTTTCTGTTTTCTCTTTACATTATTTCCTTTTTTCTATACTTTACATAGAAAAAAGGACGTTCCACACCTCACGAAAGTATCCGTGAAGCGTAAACGTCCTTTCGCTTCCGATTCATAAACAGTATTATTTCTTCAAAGTAATAACAACTTTTCTGAACGGCTCTTCTCCCTCGCTGTGTGTCATCACATAAGGATCTGACTGCAGTGCTGAGTGGATGATTCTTCTCTCATAAGGATTCATCGGCTCAAGTGCTACCGGTCTTCTGTTTCTCTTTACCTTATGTGCAATGTTCTTTGCAAGGTGTCTCAGAGTCTCTTCTCTTCTTGCACGATAGTTCTCTGTGTCAAGCTTTACTCTTACATAACCTTCCTGATGCTTGTTCGCTACACGGTTCGCAAGATACTGCAGAGAATCCAGAGTCTGTCCTCTCTTACCAATCAGGATTCCCATGTGCTCTCCACTCATATCTACACAAAGTGCACCGTCCTGATCGATCTCAGTCTTAAGCTCAACTTCCATGTCCATGGCTTTCATTGTATTCTTGAGGAAATCTTCTACTGCTTTGATTGTCTGAGGCTGAACTTCTACAAGTTTTGTCTCTTTCTTAACTTCCTCTTTTACTTCTTTTTCTACAGCTTTTTCAAAAGCAGCCTTCTGAGGTTCATCCGCTTTCTTTTCTGCAGCTGCTTTCTGAGGCTGAACTGCTTCAACCTTCTTTGGCTCTACTCTCACAGGTTCTTCTACTACAGGCTCTTCTACCTTCTCCTCTTTCGGTTCCGGTTTTCTTCTTGCTTCAATAACTGCCTGCTTCATTCCGATTCCCAGGAATCCTGCGCTTCCCTTCTCGATTACTTCGTACTCCAGTCTGTCGCTTGTTACACCAAGCTGGATCAATGCTTCTGTGATCGCATCATCAACTGTTTTCGCCGATACTCTGATACTACCGTTCATCCCGATTCCTCCATCTTCAAATCCTGACCCGTCTCCTGCTTTTTAAGAGAACGGTTAGGAGTTACGAATCTTCCTTTATTTTTTCTTGCCCTTTTTTCCTTTGGAGCTGCTCTCATCTTCTGCCTTCGGCTGGTTTGTCTGCTGTCCGCTGTTATAACGGCTTACCAGATTTGCCTTAGAAGCAAGGCTTCCCGGCTTAGAATTCTGAGCCTTCTGCTGTGCTTTCTGGATCTTTTCTTCTCTCTCTGCTTCAGAAATTCCAGATTTTCCTTTTGTAACAGTACCCACATTACGAGTACTTGTTGTTGCCATCTTATTGATCTCTTTTGCAGGAGCTCCGTGTTTCTCACGTTTCTTCTGTGCTTTCTCCTGGTTCTCTTTGATCATCTCATCAAGAGACTTTGTGCTGAGATATTTGTTGATTGCAAGCTGCTGAATACATCTTACTGCTGCACTTGCTGCCCAGTAGAGACCAAGACCTGCCGGAAGTGTGAATCCCATAAATACTGAGATCAGCGGCATTGTGTATGTCATTGTCTTCATAGAGCTTGCCATCGGGTTATCTTTGTCATCTCCTGCCGGCTGTGGCTGAAGCTTAACACTGATAAACTGTGTCAGACCTGCAAGTACCGGAATAAGTACTGCAGGATGATCCCTACAACGGATCCGTTGTGGAATGCAGTTGTCAGCTGTGTCAGCGGCTGCTCTCCGATATTAATTCCAAGGAAACTGTTCAGATGAGTAACCTTATCCATTGTCTGCTGTGCAAGATCCGTGATACTCGGCATCTTTTCCATCAGCGCATTCCATGTAGAATCCTGGAATTTATAAAGTACATTTACAATTGTATCTGCCTGAGAATAATCATAAGCCTTTGGGTTCATAAGAACCGGGCTTGCTTCACCGATCGTCTCCATGATCTTCTGGAAGCCATTTGTATTCATGATTGCTTCTGTCACAGGCATATAAACATCTTTAACACCTTTTACATACGTCGGAATATCACGGATAACCGGATACAGTGCGAACAGAATCGGCATCTGGATCAACATCGGGAGGCATCCACCTGTCATGGAAGTTCCATACTTCTCATAAACAAGATTGATCTCTTCCTGCTGCTTCATCATTGAAGCTGATCTTTCTTTCCTTCGTATTTTTTCTGAATTTTCTTGATCTCCGGCTGCATAACAGCTGACATCTTAGAAAACTTCTGCTGCTTGATTGTAAGCGGAATCATCAATGTATAAATAATGATTGTGAAAATAATGATACAAACACCAATATTCTCAATACCAATCTTGCTAAGTACATTGAAGATACCATTCATTACCTGACCTAAAAGCCAGGCAATCTGTTTGATAATCGGCCAGTCTCCATAACCTGAAGCCAAAAGTCCGTATACTTCCATTACTTATCCTCCTTAAGGTACCGGATCATATCCACCTTTTGAAAATGGATTACAGCGCAGGATTCTCCATACCGCCAAAGCCCCTCCCTTGAGTGCTCCGTACTTCTCGATTGCTTCCAACCCATACTGTGAGCAGGTTGGATAATACTTACAAGTGCATCCGCCCTTCATTCCGGACAGATATTTCCTGTAAAAACGAATCATCCATAACAAGACATACTTCATCTGCGCCACTTCCTTATCATTGTCTTATCAGACATATATGTGATGAAGCTTTCCGAGATGGATCAGTGCACTTTCCACATCATGATAATTCTTATCCTTTGCACTTGTTCTCGCGATTACTACTATATCATATCCACATCGGAAATGTTCTTCTGATAATCTGTAACTTTCTCTGATCAATCGGGTAAGATGATGTCTTACCACACTGTTTCCAACCTTCTTACTAACTGATATTCCCAGTCGGTTCTTATTCAGTTCGTTCGGGATTATATACATTACAAGACATTTATTAGCGAAAGATTTTCCATTCCTGTAGACTGACTGAAAATCTTTATTCTTTTTTAAAGACTCAGAAAATTTCATCAATATCCTCTTCATTCCAGATAACAAAAATCCTGTTATCATTTAATATTAAATAGAAGAAAAGGCCACATATATGCGGCCTATGCTGATAACTGTTTTCTTCCTTTTGCTCTTCTTGCTGCCAGAACTTTTCTTCCGCCTGGTGTGCTCATTCTTGCTCTGAATCCGTGAACTTTAGATCTTGATCTCTTCTTCGGCTGAAATGTCATCTTCATATTCTTACACCTCCCTTATGCCTGATATACCTTATAATAAAAGTATTCACAAAATTAACTTCGTTACTGCGCCTCAATATTAAAAGACACTGCTCTTAATTATAGAGGGAAAACCGCATAAAGTCAAGCTTTATCAACAATCTTTCCCTCAATTTCTAGCCTTTTTTCATTTTAAAGAGTTTTTCACATTTTCTGTGAATAATTTCACAGTTCTTCGAAACCCTTATATATCAAGGGATACAACTATTTTTTCACATAATTATACAACAGTTATACAGAAGTTATCCACAAAGTTATCAACATAT
>NZ_QTZH01000083.1:0-7357 GCF_003462585.1 Ruminococcus sp. OM04-4AA
ATCAGTTGAAAGGTATTATGGAAAAAGATGAATTTGAAAAAAATTTTTAAAAAATTTATTTTTTGTGTAAAAATGCGTAAGTTTTTTTAAAATCTCAGTTGTTTACTTATCAGAAGACGATAACAAAAGAGGGGAAGATAGTTCTATGATAAGTAAGAAAATAATGTCAATTGCAGCAAGCACTATGATGTTTTGTTTTATGGTGTGTGCATCAGTGACGGGGGTTAAAGCAGATGATAGTGAAGTTAAAGTTGTCGATGGATCTTATTTAACTTCAGCAGACTCATCAACAGGTTATACACCGAAGAGTAATGAGCGTGGTGAACACCTGATGGATGGGGAATGTTCAATCACAAAAGCGGGAACAAAACGAATTTATACATATGGTGCAACGACGGCTAATCATACAGTAGATACAGTAGCAGTTATTGTGTATGTGGATCAGTATAGTGAGAAAGATGATGAATGGTATCAGATTGATGCTTTTTCCAAGAAGGTAGAGAATGATTATTATGTAGCAGCATCTAAGTCAATTCAAGTTGACCGAGGATACTATTACAGAGTGCATGCATCTCACATTGTATGTATGGCAGGCTCACCAGATGAGGAAACTTATTCCTACACTGATGGCATCTTAGTCCCATAAGCATCTTTCTCCCACACCAACGGCAGAAGATGCAGCCCGTGGGCTGGCCTAACAGCCGCTGCGCGGTGGTTCGCTCGGACACTCACAAATTAGATTCTAATAGATAAAAGTGAGAGCCTTGTTCCTTGATACACCACAATTAAATAAATGAGCATATAATCACCAGAAGCGGCTGTTAATCAGTCCATGGACTAGTAGGGCAGAAGGGAAGGATTGAATCAAGAGTAGCGATCCTTCCCTATTAGTTTGCTATTTTTTAACTATTTTCCTGTTGCTTCTTTCAGTGCCTGAGCAAGCTGATCCGGACAGGAAGTTTTCTTGAATCCACACTGGATTCCTTCCAGGCGTGAGATGGCCTCATTTACATCCATTCCTTCAACCAGGTGGGAAATTCCCTGCAGGTTACCGTTACATCCGCCAACGAAGGAAACATTATGAATCTTGTTATCTTCAATATCAAAGTGAATGCTCTGGGAACAGACACCTTTTGTTCTATAATCCATATCTAGATATCCTTTCTTTTTAAATTTTAGATCTTTAGTTACCTTTTGAATTATAGCAAATCAAATATAAAAAAACAATTTTTCTTTTCACATCTTTCATCATGATTTTCCTCAATACGACAATTTTGATTTTTGCTGTAGAAATCTGTAGAACGATTTATGCGGACAGAATATAAAATCAGGTTTATAATATCTACAAACGTAACGAAGGGGAGTCCCGAACAGTTACGCAATATTTTTAAAACCAGGAGGGGTTGCTATGTTAAGAGAACTGGCAGTGAACACAAGAGTCATCTATTATCTGATGGCACTTCTGGGCATAATCGGAGTGCTGGCGAAAGCAGTGAATCAGCAGACATTGAATCAAATGCTGAAGGCGGCAGGGAATATGTCCAAGAGTACACACCGACTGATAAAACTCGTAAGAGCAAAATACGAACATGCATGTATGGTACATGACAGTGTAGAGAATACGAATGCATTTGTGGAGAAATATATTTATGAATATAGAGGATTTTTGTTTGGGATTCATACCTGGAGACAGATGGAATTGTTGACGGTGTGGTTTGTTGGAATTCTTGCAGCTCTTGGTGCATTCGAATGTTATATTACTTATGGATTTTCAGATGCGGCGTATCAATATATAGAAACAGGATTAGCGGAGATGGTACTCCTTTTTGTTATCAGTCATCTTTCAGACGAACAGTACAAGCTTAATGCTGTCAGGATGTATATGGTGGATTATCTTGAGAATAATTGTGCATTTCACATAAAGAGACAGCGGACTACGGATAGAGAAGAATTGAATGTGATTGCTGCGGAGAATACCGGAAAGCAGGAGTGGGAAGAAAAGAAAGGGGAAAGAGAGATACACAGAGAAGACGACGTACAGATTGGAAATAAAACGAAAGCAGAGAGGACGGAGTTGCCGATCAATATCGAGGGGGAACCAAGAACGGTAGAGCCGGCAAGGAATCCGTCAGGAAATTCAGAGAGAGACTTAGATAGAGATTCAGGAAGAAATGCAGAAAGAGAAGCGGCGATTCGTCAGATATTGGAAGAATTTTTAACATAACGAAAACTAAAATTTCTTGAGCAGCATTTGTAAATAAGGTATAATAAAAAGCAGTTGGTAGCCGCCGGTCATGGAATATCAGGAATGGCGGCAGGGAAAGAAGAACCAACTGCTTTTTTAGGGCTTATAAACAAGAAAAGAAAGTAACTGATTAAGAGACAGGTACAAAGAGTAATAGGAGGAGTTGCCATGTTAAGAATAGGAATGCTGACCAGTGGTGGAGACTGCCAGGCACTTAACGCAGCAATGCGCGGTGTTGTAAAAGGAATTTGCAACAAGCGCAAAGATGTAGAAATCTATGGATTTAAAGATGGATACAAAGGTCTGATCTATTCGGATTTCAATATGTTGACATCAAGGGATTTCTCGGGAATCCTGACACAGGGTGGAACAATTCTTGGTACATCCCGTCAGCCGTTCAAACTGATGCGTGTGCCGGACAAGGATGGAATAGACAAGGTGGAGGCAATGAAACACACATATCATAAGCTTCATCTGGATTGTCTTGTTGTTCTTGGAGGAAATGGAACTCATAAGACAGCAAATCTTCTTCGTGAGGAAGGACTTAATGTAGTGACACTGCCGAAGACGATCGATAACGATCTGTGGGGAACAGACATGACATTTGGATTCCAGAGTGCAGTTGATATCGCAACAGATACGATTGACAGAATCCATACAACAGCAACTTCCCACAGCCGTGTATTTATTATCGAGGTTATGGGTCACAAAGTTGGTCATGTAACTCTGCATGCCGGAATTGCAGGCGGAGCAGACGTAATTCTTCTTCCGGAGATCCCATATGATATTAAAGCAATCAAGAATGTGATCGACAAACGTACACAGGCAGGTAAGAGATTTACAATTCTTGCTGTTGCAGAGGGTGCGATTTCCAAAGAAGATGCAAAACTGAAAAAGAAAGAGTACAAAGAGAAGCTGGCGAACAGAAAATATCCTTCTATTGCTTACGAACTGGCAGAACAGATCGGAAAAGAGACAGACAAGGAAGTTCGTATCACAGTTCCCGGACACACACAGAGAGGTGGCACACCTTGTTCTTATGACCGCGTATTTGCAACAAGAGTCGGAGCGAAGGCAGCAGAATTGATCCTGAATGAAGAATATGGATATATGGTAGCCATGAGAAATGGTGAGACAGTGAAAGTTCCGTTGGAAGAGGTTGCAGGAAAGCTGAAATATGTTGATCCGAACTGTGGTCTGATCAAAGAAGCGAGAACAATCGGTATCAGCTTCGGAGACGAGGTGTAATTCATGTCATATACGGCGCTATACAGAAAGTTCCGTCCTTCTGAATTCGAAGATGTAAAAGGACAGGATCATATTGTTACAACGCTTCAGAACCAGATTAAGGCGAACAGGATCGGACATGCGTATCTGTTTTGCGGAACGCGAGGAACCGGTAAGACAACGGTTGCGAAAATATTTGCGAAGGCAGTAAACTGTGAGCACCCGGTAAATGGAAGTCCATGCGGAGAGTGTGAGATGTGTAAATCTATCGCTGCTGGCACTTCAATGAATGTGATCGAGATCGATGCTGCATCGAACAATGGTGTTGATAATATCCGTGAGATCCGGGAGGAAGTGACATATCGACCGACAGAAGGTAAGTATAAAGTATACATTATCGACGAGGTGCATATGCTTTCCATCGGAGCATTCAACGCATTGCTTAAGACACTTGAGGAGCCGCCGGAGTATGTTATTTTTATTCTGGCGACGACAGAAGTGCATAAAATCCCAATTACGATTCTTTCCAGATGTCAGCACTACGATTTCAAGAGAATCAGCATTGAGACAATTACAGACCGTATGCGTGATCTGATGCAGACAGAACAGGTAGAAGTGGAAGAAAAAGCACTTCGCTATATCGCAAAGGCGGCAGACGGATCTATGCGTGATGCACTCAGTCTGCTGGATCAGTGTATTGCATTTTATCTGGGACAGAAGCTGACGTATGATCATGTGCTTGAAGTACTTGGCGCGGTGGATACGGATGTGTTCAGCCGCCTGCTTCGGAAAGTATTGGAAAGAGATGTTGCCGGAGTTCTTGATATCGTGGAAGATCTGGTTATGCAGGGGCGTGAACTGACCCAGCTGGCCGCAGATTTTACATGGTATCTGAGAAATTTGCTTTTGGTTAAAACTTCTGATAATATAGAGGACGTGCTGGATGTGTCTACGGAAAATATGCTGCAACTCAAGGAAGAATCAAAGATGATTGAACTTGATATGCTGTTGCGTTATATCCGTATATTCTCAGAACTTTCCGGTCAGTTGAAGTATGCGACGCAGAAGAGAGTGCTTCTGGAAGTTGCACTGATCAAGCTTTGTACTCCGGCGATGGAGACTGGTCAGGATGCACTTCTGGACAGGATTCGTGCGGTAGAAGACAAAGTAGAGAAAGGACTTGCTGCAGCCGCAGATATGCCGCAGCGAGTTGTTTACGTGAATGGAGATGATGCGTCATCATCCGGATCAGGCGTTGCGGGAAGCAGGAAGGCGAAACCGGAGCTGCCGAATGCAATTCCGGAGGATGTGCAGGAAGTGGTGAAGAATTTCCGTTCTATCGCGGATGAAGCGTCAGGTATGATCAGAGGCTTTCTTAAAAAAGCAAGACTGAGTCTTGGTGGTGACAATCGCTTGCTGATTGTACTGCCAGATGCCATGTCGGCAGATATGGTTGGCAGAGAAGATCATGTGCAGGAACTTGAACAGCTCATTGAAGAGAAGATTGGAAAGAAAGTCGAGGTGGATGTCCGTCATGTAGAAGAGGGCAGACACTTTGAGGATACATTTGTGGACATAGAACAGAAAATAAATATGGAAATAACAGTGGAGGATTAGACATGGCAAAGCGTGGAGGATTTCCAGGCGGCGGAATGCCGGGAAATATGGCGAATCTGATGAAGCAGGCACAGAAGATGCAGCGTCAGATGGAAGAGCAGCAGAAAGAACTTGAGACAAAAGAGTTCACAGCAGCTGCAGGTGGCGGAGCAGTAGAAGTAACTGTATCCGGCAAAAGAGAAGTAACAAAAGTAAAACTTGCAGAAGAAGTTGTAGATCCGGACGACATTGAGATGCTGGAAGACCTGATCGTAGCAGCGACAAATGAAGCACTGCGTCAGGTTGAGCAGGAGACAAATGCAGCAGTATCTAAGATGACAGGTGGATTTGGCGGTCTTGGAGGCGGAATGTTCTAATGGATTACTACAGTAATCAGATCAGCCGTCTGATCGAGGAGTTCTCGAGACTTCCGGGAATCGGGAATAAATCAGCACAAAGACTTGCATTTCATGTGATCAATATGCCGGTAGAACAGGTAGAAGGACTTGCGAATGCAATCGTAGATGCCCGCAAGAATGTCCGTTACTGTAAGGAGTGCTGTACGTTGACGGATAAGGATATCTGCCCAATCTGCAGCAATCCGGACAGAGATCATAAGACAATCATGGTAGTGGAGACACCGCGTGATCTGGCAGCGTATGAGAAGACCGGAAAGTACAACGGAGTCTATCATGTACTTCATGGAGCAATTTCTCCAATGCTTGGAATCGGTCCCGGGGATATCCGTCTGAAAGAATTGATGGAGCGTCTGCAGGGAGATGTGGATGAAGTGATCATTGCGACGAATTCCAGTCTGGAAGGCGAGACAACAGCAATGTATATCAGTAAACTTATCAAACCGGTCGGAATCAAGGTGAGCAGGATTGCCAGTGGTGTTCCGGTTGGTGGTGATCTGGAATACATTGATGAGGTAACACTGCTCCGGGCATTGGAAGGAAGAACAGAATTGTAAAAGCATTTGAGACACCGGCAGGAGGGACTGGCTATGGCGAAGAAAAAAGTTACATCTTCAGATGTGGCAAAGCGCGCGGGAGTTTCACAGGCAACGGTCTCGATGGTACTCAATAAGAAGTATAACGTCTCTTTTTCAAAAGAAGTAATCCAGAAAGTGGAGGCAGCGGCGGGAGAACTGGGGTATGAACTTCCGAAACGCAGAACACAGCGTGGAGAGCGACGAGAAAAACTGCTCGTTGTCATCAGCCCGAACCTGACAAACCCATACTATGTAATGCTTTTGCAAGGAATTGAATCAAGGGCAACAGAGCAGGGGTTCGGAATCTTTGTCTGTAATACACAGAGAGATTTAAAATTGGAAGAGCGTTATCTGAAAATGATCTCGACTCTGAATGCACAGGGAATTATCTATATGTGCAATCCGGGAAAATGCTTTCTCGGACAGCTCAAAGAAATGTCTGAAAGGATTCCGGTTGTTGTGATCAATAACCAGGAGAAGCATTTGGATGTAGATGCAGTGGAGTTGGACAATACAAAGCTTGGAAGATTAATGGGCAGACATCTTCTGGAACTGGGGCATCAGCATGTGGCATACATTACACCGCCATTAACTGCGAGACAGAAGCAGAGATTCCGCCGGGTGGAAGGTTTTCTGGATGAATTCAGGAAAGCCGGATATGGCGATCAGGTGATTGTAAAAGAAGCAGATGAAGAATTTGACCGGAATGTTCCGGGAATCGATTCAGAGTACCGCATCGGATATGATCTGACAAAAGAACTGCTCCGGACAGAAAAAGATCTCACTGCAATCGTGGGGCTGAATGATATGATCGCATTTGGGATTATGGATGCACTCCAGGATATGAAGTATAAAGTTCCCGGAGATGTCTCGGTTATGGGATGTGATAATACTTTATTTTCCAAAGTTAAGAAAGTGTCACTTACAACGATCGAGCATTTTGTGGTTCACAAAGGAATGGATGCCTGTGATATCATCATGAAAAAGATCAGTTCAAGGGACTGGAAGTATACGGAATTTGAACCGGTCAGTATTTATCATGTGGAATATGAGCCACAGATCGTGGTTCGTGGAACAACGTCTTATGCAAAGACAAAATAGTTGATGTATAGACGCTGGATTATTTAAAATTAATAAAAAATAATAAAATTATTACTAATAAAAATAACAAAAACAAACGATTCTGATTTTAGAAAATGTTGATAAAGCCTTTAAAATAAAGATTTTTATACAGAATATTCTGATTTTAGAAAATGTTGATAAAGCCTTTAAAATAAAGATTTTTATACAGAATA
>NZ_QTZH01000084.1:0-6926 GCF_003462585.1 Ruminococcus sp. OM04-4AA
TCTTTTATAAGACTGTCATTAAGAATCATATCTATAAACTCTGATGCGTATTCTTCATGCTGTGCAACATATTCACTAAGGGAATAATTTCAATAAATTCTGTAGAATCATTTAAAAAACGCACGTCACTAAATCGCAAACTTTCGTTTTCTAAAATATTTTTGAGTACATCTACAGAACAATAATGACAAATTCTTGATGCTTTATTTCCAATGCCATCTACTCCATATATTTGATCAATTGTTAAATCTTTATAAGGAACATACAAAAAATGAGATTGCGAAATTGCTATACATTTTTCTAACATATCACTTTGCATATATTATTCTCCTCGATTTTATTTCATTAAGTTTCATTTTTCATATTTTAGTAACCCATTCACTTTATTTGCTTTTGCTCGCCTCTCTTAGCCGTCTATCATCTATCCTTTTGGGAATACTATTCCCCGCAAATATTACAAATAATGAATTCCTCCTCTTTGCATAATTCTTTCTTTTACTTCTTCTGCAGAATCAAATCCTTCTGCTGCCAAACTTTCTGTTGCCTCATTTAACGCATCTTGGACGCCTTCTCTCATTTCGTCAATTCTTTTCATTGCAAACTTTTTACCCAACCCAATAGCTACCGCTTCATCCTCAAAAGATTCTTTTGTAATTTTTCGTATATCATAAATCCCACCAATTCCTAAAGACATATTTTCTGTGCTACTCTCATAAATCATTGTGCTGACCATGTCATATGCCGGCGCAAGACGAATGTCATTCAAATTCTCTGCATAAAGCAACGATACATTTTTTATATGATTATCTGTATTTCCAATTAGATAATTAAAGATACAAATATCCCACAATTTTTTCTGATCTTCTAATGGATTTGAAGAGCATTTTCTAATCACTTCAAACATTTTCTTTAGATAATGATCACCTTTTTTTTCATATTTCATTGAAGATGAAATTCCCATTGCCTGCGCAAAATCTTCCTGATGCAACCTAAATGGGATCTGAAGATCTTTTAACATATAATTTTCTTTTTTAAATTTTCTATCATACCGTTCTGTTGCAAATAAAATATTTTCTCCCTGCATCTTCTGGCTATTTATAATAAAACTATTTGGTACTTTTATCCCTAAATTACTTGCCGTCAAAAGACACAGTTGCTCATTTACAACAATTTTTTCCAAACGTACATGACTTTGTTTCACAATATGTGTACTCGGCATAGATCCTAAAGGAAGATACCATTGAGAATTAGCCTTATCATAATACAAACCCACTTTTCCCGATGCTCCAGTTAAAGACAAATGCGATTTTGTCACAATCTCTGCACTTTCCGACGCTCCTTCTTTTGCCAGTATCTCAACCTCACGTTCAGTTAGTTTTCGATAATCCGGTACTATTTTCCCACTATTTTCATCAAGAATCTGAATTGCACCAAGACACTCATTGCCAAGTCCAGCCAAAATTGAAAGATAATCATTCACGTCTTTTTGCATCCAATCTGCAACACATTTTCTTGTGAACCCTTCCGGCAAAAGACCTTCAAAAAAATATCTTGTCCTTTTTTCATCAAAGGCTTTCTCTTCTAAAGGTAAGCTAATAGAAATCGGTTTTCCATTCTTTTCTATGTAACTATCATCATAAGAAAAACAAGCATCTACTGAAGAATCCCCAACAATCTTACCTACATATTCCTGTTTTCCATTTTTCTCAATATAAACAGATAATATTCTACTCATCTGATCCCCTCTTTTCTATTTTTATATCCATTCCTAACAGTTGAATTAACTGTAAAGCTTTTCCAATCTCTGCCGTCTTCTTCCCTCTTTCTAAGTCAGAAATAAAACTAATACTGAATCCAGTAAATTCTGCCAAATCACTCTGCGTATAACCTAATTCTTTTCTTCTTGCCCTTATAGTTGCTCCTAATGTTATCGAATCTATAATTTTCATATTGTCTCCATAAAATTAGCCGTTCGGCTTTATTTTGTTTTCAATTTGATTTTTTAAGCCGTTCGGCTTTATTCCTGTGATTTAAATATAAAATAAGCCGTTCGGCTTTGTCAACAATAAAATAATCTTCCCACGTACGAAAAAGCACCTACAAGGTGCTTTTTAATGTGATGTCAAAGTCCTTCCTTTCGGTAAGCGTTTAGAAAGTTGTTCGCAAATTTTAATATCTTGAAATATATACATCACACCCCTCCCAAGCTAACTGGCTCATGAATTTCTATCCCCTCTTCCAACGCAGCTTCAAGCCACGCCTTTTTTGCATCCTGTGCATTTTCTACTGCACTTTCTATTGTTTCGCCACAAGTAATACAGCCTGGCAAATCTAGATAAAAAACTACAAATCCTCCCTCTTCTTTGTCTTCTACAATTTCCATACGGTAGGACATTGCCATGTAATCGTTCAAGGTTTTCATTTATCTTCTCCTCGCGTTACTAAAACATATCTCCAAACATTTCTCCCTCTATATCACTTATCTGTTCAATTGGGATAACTGTCTTATCTTCCATAACAACTGTATGTTCATATCCATCAATCTTTTTTACACAACCAGAGCAGGAAATATATGCTCCCCCGGCTTTTTTATTATCCGGTACAAATATCTATTCATTTATACTGAGTTTAAGTTCGTGTTTTATCGTCACTTTTGCTGAATTTCTTTTTCGTTCACCTTTTTTGTACAATAACTTTTTTTCTTTTCATCTTTATTGAATTTCTTTTGATTTTAAAACAATATAGGTACATTTCTTTTGATTTCGCGACATCTAAGTAGAAGTATTTTTGCACATAAAGTAAATTTCTTTATGGCAGCTAAGTATATTGATATTACATGGTTTTAAGCAGTATTTCATTAACACTATGTAACTGATCTAACATAAGGTAATACGAGGCAATACAAATTCACATTTAGGTCTATGACAGCATCTATAACAGCAGGATACTTTGTATATTTTCGGATATTATGCCTTTTCTTTGTATAATTATTCACACCATTCAACCTAAGTATACTAATGATGCTTAGTGTCAAATTGAAATTCCGTATAACTTATTACGGAATTTGCATTTTGGAATGTTTTGGAACGTTTTCTCCCATTTTTCCAGTGCAGAAATAACGTATAATTCTGTGAATAATTTTGATGAGGTGAATCCGTATGGGATATTGTTTTATGAGCACAGAAAGATATTTATTAGGAAAATTAACAGCAAAGAATCCCATATAGTCTTGATATCGGATGAAGGTTTTTATTGGATGAGTGAATTATGGGAAGATGTCCAAAAAGCATTGTATGAGTTGCCTTTGCTGACCGGAATCCATCTTCGTATGTAAAACCGGCAGGAATATAAAGGGAAAGTGACTATCCCTACCGGTTAATAATCCAAATAATATCATCTATACCACTCTCTCCTTATGCTGTTTTTCTCTCCATAAACCATTTATCCACTTCATAAAACAAATGGCTTTCTAACATTGCTTCATCACTTTCTGCAAGTTCCCCAATGGTTCGAATACCCAGCTTCTAAAGTTTCTTCCGAGTCTGTCTTCCAACATAAAGCAGATCCGATGCAGGAAGCTGCCAAATCATACTTTTATAATTCTCCCGGTTAAACTCTGTAATCGCATCTGGCTTTTTGTAATCTGAACCAAGTTTCGCATAAATCTTATTTCAGGAAATTCCAATACTTACCGTTACACCCAGTTCGTATTTAATCCGATGGCTGATTTCTCTTGCAATCGTTATTCCGCTTCCTTTCAGATTTCTGCTGTCTGATACATCCAGCCAGGCTTCATCAATCCCATATGGCTCGATCTTGTCCGTATACTCCGAATAGATTTCTCTTGCCATCTGGAAAATCGTAAATACAAGTCCATCCGTGGTGGTACAAATATGATTTCTGGACAAATCTGTTTTGCCTGCCATAATGCCATTCCGGTCTTTACACCTTTTCGCTTCGCAATATAATTTGCTGTCAGCACAATTCCATGCCGGGCTTCCGGATCACCACCAACTGCAAGAGGCATTCCGGCAAATTCCAGGTGATGCAGCATTTCCACACTTGCATAAAATGAATTCATGTCGCTATGAAAACAAGACAGTATCTCCAACGGTGAAATCGGTATCTTCTATCTTAATGGCAATACCTATATCAAAGAACTACATAACGGTCCGGATGGAGTTTACCTTGTTTCATTAAATGAAAAGTATCATCCAATCCAGATTTATGAATCTGATTCTTTTAAAATCTTTGGAAAAGTAATCGGAAAATGCAAAGGGGCAGAAATCCCTGGTTTTCATTAAAGATCAACTGCAGCCTTCTAGCCTGCTCTTGCTGAAAATACTAGGAGGGGCTCCTGATGTTGATCCTCTATGCCATTTATGTTGTATATATCTGTATACGATAAATATGAAAATTGATTCACTGATGTGATAAAATTCTACCTTTATATTGGAAACAGGAAACAGAAAAATCACTTGCCGGCAGATAAATTTCTGCCGGCAAGCGATTTTTATTTTTTCAATTAAAATCCTGTCAATCTGAAAAACATCAATTCATTTGCTGATCCATCGTCTCGTTCCTGTGTCAGCATAATTAACAGAGAGCCGTCATCTAAAAGCTGCATATCTTCCAGCCATGGATAACTGACACCAAATATGTCCTCTGTAGAAATTGCACCTACGTGCGTTCCATCTTTTGCCCAAAATTGTATTTCGCGCATATTTCCATCTGCAGCCACAAAACCATTTTCTGTTTCCGCCATGCCCGTAATGGAACCGAGCTTGTCCGGAGAACTGATATCTTCTCCACCTAATTTCAAAAGCTGATTACCATCATAATCATAAACAACAATTTTTGTGCCTTCATCTTCCGCAGCCATGGATCCGGCAACCATAATATGACTATTCGTGATCTGTACGTCATCTATCATGGAAAACAGTCCCTTGCGTTCTTCATCGTTATTTAATCCGGTCAGTATCCACGGTTCTGCCGTCAGGTTACCGCCTTGATTCGCAATCTTCTGAGTATCACTGTTCACCCAGAAACTGATTCCCCATTCTCCGGATGGATGCATATTCAGATCTCCGTCTACTGTTGTCTGAAGTGCTTTTTTCCCATCTTTTACGCCAATTACATCTCCGATTCCCGGTGAAAGATATAACATTCCACTGCTGTCCCCAGACAAATATTCAAAATCATCGTCTAATTCCATCAAAGAAACGAATTCAAGTCCACTTTCTGAATATTCATAAGTATCCAGTTTATTCTCCAGCAGATGGAATACCTGATTGCCCTGTTTTACAAACTGATGATCCATAATCTGCATAACGCCCTGTGCTTCTTTAAATGGGATATATTCCGGAACGATTGTATAAGAACCTACCATCTGCTCTGCCAATACAGGTTCAAGAGGCTCTCCCTCCCATGGCCATGGTGCGTCTTTATTTCCTTCATCCTCTAATTTCAGCACAATTCCTTCCAGCAATTCTTTGTCAGAATCATCTATTTCCTGTCCTTTTACTCTGATATCATAGGATGTGCCAGACTGTTCATAACGATACATATACGTTTTTTCTATGGAATTACTTTCCGGCATTGCTGTATATTCTGCATTTCCTATTGTTACAGTGTCCATTTTCCCTTCAGCATATGCCTCTAAATCCACTCCAAAGGCAATTAAACTCTTTCGATATGTATATGAATCCTCCTTGGTCGCTTCTATAGAAATGACATTCTCGGATCCATCTGCTGTATCTCCATCAAAAAATCTAACGTAAGAATATTCTTCATCTTTCTTCATATTCTCTTTATCGTAGTTCCATGCCTTCGGATAATACACTGTAAATAAACTTAATTTAAGACTTTCTCTGTCTTTAAATTCTGTTTCTTCCTGCTCTGCTTTTTCCGATTTTTTCTTCTCCGGATTCTTTTTTTGTCCACATGCCGCTATCATCATCATGCATATCATGATACACAGCACACACCACAGTTTCTTTTTCATGGCGTCTTCCCTCCTTTCATGATTTCCACATCCTTTTCAGTTATTCACTGTCACTTTTTACACAGTGGAATGTGTAGTAGTCATCATCATCACTGTAGTCTACTTTCAAAGTACCATCGTCATTTATCATCACTGTAAGAGATGGATTTTCTGATTCAATCGAACAATATCCCAGTGCAACTGACCATGGGAAAGTCCCAATCTCCTCCCCTTTATAAATAACTGTTACATTACGGTCACTTTTGAAATCAAGACGCAGTGCATCATTGATGTTGTCTACTCCTTCCATAGAAGTCTGAGGTCCGTCTCCTAAAAGTTCTTCCACACTTTCTGCAGCCCACTCACCTATGACTGCATTTTCCTCCTCTGTCAGATAGAGTGCCGGATCCATTGCATCCGTTCCATCCTTTGCAAAAATCACCTTTACTCCCATCTCGAGCATATTATCAAAAGAAATAATATCTTTTCCGATGATTCCCACTATTTCTTCTCCTTCGATGCTCAAGATAAACTGATCATCTTCGACAGACCATTTTCCATTCCCTGTAGTGTCTCCAGCTGAAAAGGAAACTTTTCCGCCATTTTTCACTTCAAATTCAAAATCTCCTCCGAAAACTTCATCTATACTGACGGACATTCCCATCATCTGAGCGGACACCGCTACCCATTTCCCTTCATACGGGTTCTTTTCTCCTGTTTCTCCGGAGCCTCCACAACCAGTCAATACTATCATACTGATGATAAGCACTAGTCCAAATAACAAATTCAACTTTTTTCTCATAATCTTCTCTCCTTTCAATTACTTATTATCTTTAGGCGTTTGCGAAACGCCAAACACCGCATAAATACGGCATTTTTTTGTTGTTAAAATAAAATATCTCCTCAAGGTTTATGGTAAAATAGAGTTGACTAGAAACTAAAT